>JBGTFJ010000166.1:0-10209 GCA_041747355.1 Burkholderiales bacterium | reverse complement strand
TCGAAAGCCCGCTGGCGCCACGTGTGTTTGCCACCATTCACCCGTCGTTTCTGCTGCGCTTGCCCGGTGAGCAAAGCCGCGCGCTCGAATATCAGCGCTTTATCGCCGATCTCGCTCTGATCAAAACCGCTGGTTGAAGTGCTCCGCCTCAACTGACCTCCGCGCTTGCGCACCCATCGTCCATGCCGAACACCTGATACACGCGCAACGACCATAACGCTGAGTAGCAAAATCTGATCGTTATGATAAGATTTTCGTATGAGACGAGCGTCACGATGTATCACCTGACCCTGCGGCAACTGCGCGTGTTCGAAGCGGTCGCGGTCCATCTGAGTTTTTCGCGGGCGGCCGAATCGCTGCATTTGACCCAGCCGGCGGTCTCGATGCAGATCAAGCAACTCGAAGAAAACATCGGCCTGCCGCTTTTCGAGCAGATGGGAAAGCGCATTTTCCTCACCGAAGCCGGCCGCGAAATGTTTCATTACAGCCGCACCATCGCGCAGCAATTGCTCGAGGCCGAAGCGGTGCTTGACGAACTCAAAGGGCTGGAGCGCGGCAAGCTGACGATCTCAGTCGTCGGCACCGCGAACTATTTCGCACCGCAACTGCTCGCCAAATTCTGCAAGCGCTACCAGGGCATCACGGTCAGCCTGAACGTCGTCAATCGCGAGGCCGTGATCAAGCATCTCGAAGACAATTCGACCGATCTTGCGATCATGGGCCGCCCGCCCGAAGGCATGGATATCTACGCGGAAACCTTCATGGCCAATCCACTTGTCGTGATCGCGGCGCCCGATCATCCGCTCGCCAGCCAGCGGAAAATTCCCCTCGAGCGCTTGCGCGGGCTGACTTTTCTCATGCGCGAGCAGGGCTCCGGAACACGGGCGGCGATGGAGCGTTTTTTTCAGGAGCACGAAATCGATTTTGTAGTCGGCACCGAGATGAGCACCAATGAAGCGATCAAACAGGCGGTGCAGGTCGATATGGGGCTCAGCGTGCTGTCGCTGCATACTGTCGAGCTGGAATTGGAAACGGGCCGCCTGGCGGTCCTCGATGTCGACGGGTTTCCGCTTGTCCGCGCCTGGCACCTGATGCACCGCGCCAACAAGCGCGTCTCAAGTTCCGCGCGCGCGTTCAAGGAATTCTTGTTGTCGGAAGCGGCCAATCTAGTGCCGGCAAAAATCCCGGCGGCGAGAACGAGGCGCGTTAGCAAGAACGCATGAAGCTTGCGGGCGGTCTCCGCTTGATCTCACGGCCCTGCGTCATCGGCTGATTCCTTGTCGTTACTCATCGCGCTCCCGGCGCTCTAATCAAATCGAATACCTGAAAGGTGTAGCGCTCGCCGATGAAGGCATTCAATCGCTTCCAGAACAAACGTCTTATCGAACGACCGCTCTCAACTCGCCCTTCGCGTACCTTTCCGCGATCTGATCCAGCAGCACCGGCTTGATCTTGCTCGCCTGGCCCGCGCAGCCGAACGCTTCCAGGCGCAATTTGCATATGCTTTTGGCGGCGAGCATCGCATCCTTTAAAAACTTGCGTGGGTCGAACTCGCTTTTGTTCTTGACAAGATTGCGTCGCACGGCGCCCGTCATCGCCAGGCGGATGTCGGTGTCGATGTTGACCTTGCGCACGCCATGCTTGATGCCTTCCTGGATTTCCTCGACCGGCACGCCGTAGGTTTCCTTCATTTCGCCGCCGTATTCGCGGATCACGTCCAGCCATTCCTGCGGCACGCTGCTTGAGCCGTGCATGACGAGATGCGTATTCGGAATGCGCTTGTGGATTTCCTTGATGCGCTCGATGGCGAGGATGTCGCCGGTCGGTTTGCGCGAAAATTTATAGGCGCCGTGCGACGTGCCGATGGCGATCGCCAGCGCATCGACGCCGGTTTGTTTGACAAAGTCGGCAGCCTGCTCGGGATCGGTCAGCAGCATGTCGTGAGTCAGCTTGCCTTCGGCGCCTGAACCGTCCTCCTCGCCGGCCATGCCGGATTCGAGCGAGCCGAGACAACCCAGTTCGCCTTCGACCGAGACGCCGACCGGGTGCGCCATTTCGACGACACGGCGCGTGACTCCCACGTTGTATTCGTAGTCCGCCGGTGTTTTCATGTCTTCTTTCAGCGAGCCGTCCATCATGACGCTGGTGAACCCGGAACGGATCGAGCGCTGGCAAACCGAGGGGCTGGCGCCGTGATCCTGGTGCATGACGACCGGAATATGCGGATACATCTCGACGGCAGCCAGAATCAGGTGGCGCAGAAATGGTTCGCCGGCGTATTTACGCGCGCCGGCCGAGCCTTGCATGATGACCGGGCTGTCGCACTCGTCGGCCGCCTGCATGATCGCCTGCACCTGCTCGAGATTGTTGACGTTGAACGCCGGCAGACCGTAACCGTGTTCGGCCGCGTGATCGAGTAGCTGCAGCATGGAAACCAGTGCCATTGTCGTCTCCTGTTGAATCGCTGGAATGCGTCGCTATCGCCCATCCTGCAAAGCTGCGCGCGCGAGGATACACCGGGGTGACAAGCCGGCGCTCCTCAAGGGAAGGCCTGGATCCAGCGTGTCGCCGCAAGTCGTCACGCACGGCTGTCGTTGCTTTTATTGAATTGAACCGCGGGCTTTAGAGATTAGCTGCCGCCTTCTTTGAATCCGATTCGAATCGCATGAGAAGATTATAGATGCGAGACGATTGACACGCCCAGCTTCAAAAGCGCGCGGCCAGCAAAATAATGCCCTTTCCAGTCAGCTAAAATCGAGGATCGTAACTAAATCGAGGATCGCGCGAGGTGGTAACCGAGCGTAAGAGCTTGGCAAAAATAAAGCCGGGAAGCCCGGCTTTATTCGATTTGCCGTTGGACGGGATCAGAAGCGATAGCGCAGGCCGGTCGAAAGCAGATTCACGTCGTCGCCGCCGGGCAGATCGAAGGCAGGCTGATTGTAACGCTCCCATTGCAGGCGCAAACCCAGCCGCTCGGTGAAGTCGTATCTGAGGCCGACGCCGTAAGTCAGGTTGCTGTCCGGATCGTACTTGTAAGCCGGGACGCCCAATGAAAACTGCAAATCCTCATCGGACCTGGCGAAGCCGAGTTGTCCGAAAAACGAGAAGCTTTCATTGATCGGAAGGGTGCCGATACCAATCAGGCTTTGTCCTCTTGTCAACGCGAAACCGCGCGAGGTCGACAAGCCGGTTCCGCTGCGGCCGGCGCCCAGATCGACGACATCCATTTCGGCGCTCAGGGAAGGCTCGAAGCCATATTTACCGGGCGTCTTTAGGGGCGCACTGTTCGCGTCAGGGGCGACCGTATCCGTTTCGCTTGCGGCAAGGCGCAAGCCGTCGTCGGCATGGGCGGCGCCGGCGAGGAAGGTGGCTATAATCAACGACGATAACGTCAGCGGTGCGCGTTTCATGAGGGCGCTCCTACCCGATTTCTGAACCCAGTATAGGCGCGCAAATTCAAGAATTCAACAGCCGCCAGGACGGCCATTCCGACCGCTTATCTGCTCTGCTTATCTACCTTGATAGGCCCATTGCAGCAAGGCATCGTGAACCGGCTGCGCCTGACCGGCATGCGCGTGATTGACGATGCTGACAATGACCTTCATTTTGCCTGTTTCGTCGAGCACGTAGCCGGCAATCGCGCTCACGTTTTCGAGAGACCCGGTCTTGACATGGGCGCGCCCGGCGACCGCGCTGCCGTTCAGACGCTTTTTCATGGTCCCATCTACGGCGGCCAAAGGCAGCGAGCCGATGAATTCTGGCATCAGCGGGCTCCGGTACGCGTCGACCAGGATGCGAGCCAGCGTTTGCGGCGCGATGCGCTCGATACGCGACAGGCCGGAGCCGTTTTCGAGCACCAGCCCGGCGTTCAGCAAGCGCTTCCCGGCGAGCCATTCCTTGATCGCGACTTCCGCGCTTTCCGGAGTCGCTGGCGGCCCGTGCGCGTATGCGCCTATGCCCAGAAATAGCTGACGCGCCATCACGTTATTGCTGAATTTGTTAATGTCGCGAACGGTTTCCGCCAGGGTCGGCGAATAATGGGTATGCAGCAACTGCGCCGATGCCGGCAGCGCCAGCGCCTCGCGAACACCGCCGAGCAACGTCCCGCCCAACTCAACCCACAACTGACGAAACACGCCGTATATATAAGGCGTTTGATCGAGCACATTGTAATGCCGGGTCTTTTCCAGGCATGACGCGGCATACACGCCGGCCAGAACCAGGGTTAGATCGCCGGCCGATCGCACGACCCCGGCGTCGATCTTCTCACTCCAGTCGCCGCACGCGCCGCCGCCCAGAGTTACCCGGTTGTCGATGCGCAAGCCGGGCGGTTGCGGGTCGGCAATGATTTTGACTTTGTTCACCGTTTCCGGAATGAATTGCAGGCGGATCGCATTGAAATTGATGAGCAGCGCGCTCGGCGCGACGTTATAAGGCCGCAGCGGCTCGTTATCGAAGCCGCCCGGGTCGCCGGCCTTCACGGCGAAGAAAGTGCGATCGAGCAAGAGATCGCCGCGAATTTCCCGCAAGCCGCGCTGCCGCAGCTCGCGTAGCGCCAGCCAGAGATTCTCGAGCGTCAGTTTCGGGTCGCCGTAGCCTTTGATGACCAGTTCGCCGTCAAGCACGTCGCCGCGCCTTTCGCCGATCGCATAGAATTGGGTAGGCCAAACGTACGCTGGCCCCATCAGCTCGAGCGCCGCGTACGTCGTCAACAGCTTCATGGTCGAGGCCGGATTCATTGGCGTTTCGGCGCGATGCGCGATCAGGGGCTTTGCGCTTGTCACTTCCTGGACGAAAATTCCGACGTCTTTTTCCGGGATGCCGGCTTGGCGCAAGGCTTTGGAAACGGGTACCGGCAGCGCCGCGCTCGCCAGGTTCGCAGCAGCGGTCAGCCACACGGCTAGGATAAAAAGCAGACGATTCATAAACGGTCGATGATGTTCAGGCAGCGGCTGGCCAAAACTTCGATTTCCGCGGCATCGATGACGTAAGGCGGCATGAAATACACGGTGTTGCCGATTGGGCGCAGCAGCAGTTCCGCCGCCGCCGCCTGTTCCCGGAAATGCTCGCCGAACCGCGGATCGTCAGTTTCGACTTCGAAGGCGCAAATCATTCCGCACTGGCGAATATTTTTGACCTGCGGCTGCTGGGCGATTCCCCGCGTCGCCTCGTGCATCGTCCTGGCTTTGATTTGATTCGATTCGATTACCTTGTCCTCTTCGAAAATATCCAGGGTCGCCAACGCGGCGCGGCACGCCAGCGAATTGCCCGTATACGAATGCGAATGCAGAAAGCCATGCGCGACATCGTCATCGTAAAACGCTTGGTAGATTTCCGGCCGCGTCAACACGACCGACAGAGGCAGATAACCGCCGGTCAGGCCTTTCGACAGGCACAGGAAATCGGGTGTGATGGCGGGCTGTTCGCAGGCAAAAAAAGTCCCGGTGCGGCCGAAGCCTACGGCAATTTCATCGGCGATCAGGTGCACCTCATGCTGGGCACATAACGCTCGCGCCTGTCGCAAGTATTCAGCGTCGTACATCGCCATCCCCGCCGCGCACTGTACCAGCGGTTCGAGGATAAAAGCTGCCGTTTCGTCTCCATGTTCTTCGAGATACGCGGCCAGCGAACGCACGCAGCGCCCGGCGAAATCGCGCGGCGATTCTCCCGGCTCGGCGCGACGCGAATCCGGCGTCGGCACTTGCGCCGAAGGCCGCAACAGCGGCGCATAGGTATCCCTGAACAGCCGGACATCGGTGACCGACAGCGCGCCCAGCGTTTCGCCGTGGTAGCCATTTTGCAGGCTGATGTAGCGGTTCTTGCCGGGTCGCCCACAATTTTTCCAGTACTGAAAGCTCATCTTCAGCGCGATTTCAATCGCGGAAGCGCCATCGCTGCCGTAAAAACAATGGCCGAGCTGGCCCCCGGTCAGCGCGCTCAGGCGTTCGGAAAGCCGGATTACGGGTTCATGGGTGAATCCGGCCAGCATCGTGTGGGCGAATTTTCCGAGCTGATCGCTGATCGCGCTGTTGATGCGCGGATTGTTGTGACCGAACAGATTGACCCACCAGGAACTGATGCCGTCGAGGTAACGCCGGCCGTCGAAGTCATACAGCCAGACCCCCTCGCCGCGTGCGATCGGAATCAGGGGGACGCGTTCGTGCTGCTTCATCTGCGTGCATGGGTGCCAGACCGAAGCGCGGCTGCGCTGGACGTAGTTCACTCTCAGAGCCGGGGATAAAAGAGTGGAAATCAAGACGCCGCTATTGAAATTAGCATCAGCAGGCGTATTATTAGCACTCGTTAGCGAGGAGTGCTAACAGGACTGGTCAATCTTTTGGAGAAAGGAAAAATGAACATTCGACCTCTACACGACCGCGTTATTGTCAAGCGGATGGAAGAAGAGCGCAAGACTGCTTCCGGCATCGTCATTCCCGACACCGCCGCCGAAAAACCCGATCAGGGCGAAGTGATGGCCGTCGGTAAGGGCAAGATTATGGATGACGGAAAAGTGCGCGCGCTCGACGTCAAGGTCGGCGACCGCGTGCTGTTCGGCAAATATTCGGGCCAGACCGTCAAAGTCAAGGGCGACGAACTGCTGGTCATGCGCGAAGAAGACATCATGGGCGTGGTCGAGGGTAAGTAAGCACTCGATCCGCCGACCATCCAGGACACACAGGAGAAAGAAATGGCAGCGAAAGACGTAAAGTTTCATGATTCGGCGCGTAGCAAGATCATCAGCGGCGTGAACATATTGGCCGATGCGGTCAAGGTAACATTGGGCCCCAAGGGCCGTAACGTGGTAATCGATCGCTCGTTTGGCGCGCCCACGATCACCAAGGATGGCGTTTCGGTCGCCAAGGAAATCGAACTCAAGGACAAGTTCGAAAACATGGGCGCGCAGATGGTCAAGGAAGTCGCCAGCAAGACGTCCGATGTCGCCGGTGACGGTACGACGACGGCAACCGTGCTCGCGCAAGCTATAGTTCAGGAAGGCATGAAGTACGTGGCCGCCGGCATGAATCCGATGGATCTGAAGCGCGGCATCGATAAAGCCGTGACCGCGGTCGTCGAAGATCTGAAGAAGCTCTCCAAGCCGTGCACGACCAACAAGGAAATCGCCCAGGTCGGCGCCATTTCCGCGAATGCCGATTCCAATATCGGCGACATCATCGCGCAGGCGATGGACAAGGTCGGCAAGGAAGGTGTGATCACCGTCGAAGACGGTTCGGGTCTGGAAAACGAACTCGAGGTCGTTGAAGGCATGCAGTTCGACCGCGGCTATCTGTCGCCGTATTTCATCAACAATGCCGAGCGCCAGCTTGCGCTGCTCGAGAACCCCTACATTCTGCTGCACGACAAAAAGGTTTCGAATATCCGCGACCTGCTGCCGATACTCGAGCAAGTCGCGAAAGCCGGCCGGCCGCTCCTCATAGTGGCCGAAGATATCGACGGTGAAGCGCTGGCGACCCTGGTCGTCAATAACATCCGCGGCATCCTGAAGACTTGCGGCGTCAAGGCGCCGGGCTTCGGCGATCGCCGTAAAGCGATGCTCGAAGACATCGCGATTCTGACCGGAGGCACCGTTATTGCCGAAGAAGTCGGTTTTAGCCTCGAAAAAGCGACGCTGAAAGATCTGGGTCAGGCTAAGCGCGTTGAAGTCGCCAAGGAAGACACGACGCTGATCGACGGCGGCGGCGACGAGAAAGCGATCGAAGGCCGCGTCAAGCAGATTCGCGCCCAGATCGAAGAAGCGACCAGCGATTACGATAAAGAGAAGTTGCAGGAACGCGTCGCCAAGCTCGCTGGCGGTGTTGCGCTGATCAAGGTCGGCGCCGCGACCGAGATGGAAATGAAAGAGAAAAAAGCGCGCGTCGAAGATGCGCTGCATGCAACGCGTGCCGCGGTCGAGGAAGGAATCGTCGCAGGCGGTGGTGTTGCCCTGGTTCGCGCCAAGGCCGCGTTAACGAAGTTGAAAGGGTCGAATCCCGATCAGGACGCCGGCATCCGCATCGTCCAGCGCGCGCTTGAAGAGCCATTACGGCAGATCGTCGCGAATGCGGGCGACGAGCCGTCGGTCGTTTTGAACAAGGTCGCGGAAGGAAAGGGCAATTTCGGCTACAACGCGGCGACCAGCGAGTACGGCGATCTGGTCGAGATGGGTGTGCTCGATCCGACCAAAGTCACGCGGTACGCATTGCAGAACGCGGCATCGGTCGCGGGCCTGATTCTGACGACCGCAGCGATGGTCGCCGAATTGCCCGAAGACAAGCCGGGCCTTGCAGGCGGCATGGGTGGCGGCGGCATGGGAGGAATGGGCGGCATGGGCGGCATGGACATGTAAGCGTCCGCTTTTCCGATCGCAAAAACCCCGCGCAAGCGGGGTTATTGTTTTAACGATCGGCTAAAATGGCTTACGAGTCAGGGAATACAGCGTGGCTTGACTTCGGAAAGGGTAAGCGTTTAATGTCGCGCTCTTCCGTAACGCCTCTTCCTCGCGTTCGAAGTCCTTCAATTGGTTAAGCAGTAGCGGAAAGTTAAGGGCCAAGTAGCTCAGTCGGTAGAGCAGAGGACTGACAACACGCGAACAGCCTGTTGCAGTGAAGGCTAACATCGCTCCGGCGATGTTAAGCTGCGTAAGCAGCGCCCGAAACTAAAATCCTTGTCACAAGGATTGTAAGTCGTTGTAGAAACACCCGCGGCCAAGTAGCTCAGTCGGTAGAGCAGAGGACTGAAAATCCTTGTGTCGGTGGTTCGATTCCGCCCTTGGCCACCAATTCAAATTCAGTAAAACGTCTGATCCAGCGCAAAGCTGGCTTTGTACATTGCGTCATTGCGACGGAACGGGAAACATCACTGACATCAACTGCCGCGCCGTAAACTTAACGACGCCAGGCGGGTAGCGTTTTAATCTTCGCGAACGGCGTAACGGGTTTGGCGCCCGTCAAGGCGGGGCGGGCATTCAGGGCGAGGCTGGCGCCACCGAATCCCGGCAGCGAAAGCTTGAACAATTTCGATCGGCTATTTGCGAACACGATGCGCTCCCAAAAAAATGGTGTAACGAAAAAGATACAAAGCAAGCGTTACGCCATCGCCTTTTTTTGACACGTCGTCAAAGTCTTAAGCTCCTGACGCGCGGCTGCGTCGCGGCAACGGCGGGTTAGGAACTGCCGGTTTTCGGCGAACCGCCCTGGCTAAAATTTGCTCGGCCTGGCTCGCTAGTGCGAAGGCGTCGCACCGGACTATAATTTCATGGTTTTGTCCGAGATTCGGGTCATGCAACTCTTCGCTTTCGGCATCAATCACCAGACCGCGCCGCTTTCGGTGCGCGAGCAGGTGGCTTTCTGCGTCGAAAACGTGGAGCACGCGCTGCGCGATCTGGTCAAGCGCCAGCCGGTCAAGGAAGCGGCGATCATCTCGACCTGTAATCGCACCGAGATTTACTGTAATACCGCCGAGCCGAATCGGGCGATCGACTGGCTGTCGGATTACCATCATTTGCTGCCGCACGATCTCGAGCCCTACCTGTACACGCTGCCGCGCGAACGGGCGGTTCAACATGCATTCCGCGTCGCCAGCGGCCTCGATTCGATGATACTCGGCGAGCCGCAAATCCTTGGCCAGCTCAAGCAGGCGGTTAAATCGGCCGAGCACGCCGGCACGCTGGGGTACATGTTGCACAAGCTGTTTCAGCGCTCGTTCTCGGTGGCCAAGGAAGTCCGCACGCGCACCGATATCGGCGCCAATTCGGTGTCGATGGCGGCGGCGGCGGTACGACTTGCCGAGCGCATTTTTCCGAGCATAGCCGGGCAGAACATTCTGTTCGTCGGCGTCGGCGAGATGATCGAGTTGTGCGCGACGCATTTCGCCGCGCGCAGTCCTGCGCGTATGACCTTCGCCAACCGCAGCCCCGAACGCGGTATCGAGCTCGCCCGGCGTTACAACGCCGATTTGATCGCCGTGAGCGACATGCCCGACCATTTGGCCGCGCACGACATCATCGTTAGCTCGACGGCGAGCGCGTTGCCGATCATCGGCAAGGGCATGATCGAAAGCGCGCTGAAACTGCGCCGGCACCGGCCGATTCTGATGGTCGATCTGGCCGTGCCGCGCGACATCGAGCCTGAGGTCGCCGAGCTTGAAGACGTCTTCCTGTACAGCGTCGACGATCTCGGCCGCGCCGCCCAGGAAGGCCTCGACGCCCGTCGC
>JBGTFJ010000165.1:0-6697 GCA_041747355.1 Burkholderiales bacterium | reverse complement strand
AAAGCCGGTGGGTGTGTCGGTGTGCGGCGCTTTCCCGGCCTCCCCTTTCGGGCCTCAGGCAAGCACCCTTCCCGTCGCGACGATCAACGGTAATTGCGTTTGAGCGCCCTGCTGCGCCGCGGCCTTCGAAGCAATGGGATGCCATGAACAGAACCCCGCAGGACAAGGTCTTCCGCGACGCGCTACCGAAAATCGAGGATTTCCGCTTCAGCGCGGAAGTCGCCGCCGTATTCGACGACATGCTCGGCCGATCGGTGCCGTTCTACGACGAGATGCAGCGCATGATGACCGAGATGGCGAAAGACTTCGCGGTGCCCGGCAGCAATGTCTTCGATCTCGGCTGTTCGACGGGTACCACGCTTTTGCGGCTGGATGCGCAACTGCCCGTCGATATCAAATTCATCGGCATCGACAATTCGGACGACATGCTCGCCAGGTGCCGCGCCAAGTTCGAAAGCCAGGGCCTGACACGACCCTACGAGTTACGCGCGCTCGATCTCAACCAGGGCATTGCCATCGACAACGCGTCGGTGGCGCTGATGGTGCTGACCCTGCAATTCATTCGGCCGCTGAATCGCGACAAGCTGATAGCCGATGTTTACCGTGGCCTCAATCAGGACGGCTGCCTGCTGCTGATCGAAAAAGTTCTCGGTGAGGATTCGTTGTTCAACCGGCTGTTCATCCGCTACTACTACGATCTCAAGCGGCGCAATGGCTACAGCGAACTCGAAATCACGCAGAAGCGCGAAGCGCTCGAAAACGTGCTGATTCCCTACAAGCTGCTCGAAAACCGCGAGTTGCTGCTGCGCACCGGCTTCCGCTATGTAGACGTGTTTTTCAAGTGGTACAACTTCTGCGGCATGGTCGCGGTCAAGTGACGCTGGTCGACGTCGGCAACGCGCTTTTTCGCTGGCGCAATACGCTGTTCCCATTCACCTGCGGACTGGTTTTTTTGCCCGGTCCGCGCGTGCTTGCCGATCCGATAGATGCGCTCGCCGCGGGCGCCGCCATCGCGTTTCTCGGGCAACTGGTTCGCATCATGACGATCGGGCTGCGCTACATCATCCGCGGCGGCCGCAACCACCGCGTCTATGCGGAGGATCTGGTGACCCAGGGTGTCTATGCGCACACGCGCAATCCGATGTACATCGGCAACTTGCTGATCCTGGCCGGTGTCGCGCTGGCGTCCAATTCCTGGGCTTGTCTCGCGATCGCCGTGCCGCTGTTCGCATTCGTCTACGTCGCCATCGTCGCCGCCGAGGAAAACTTTCTGCGCGCGAAATTCGGCACGCCATTCAACGCCTATCGGCGAAATGTGCCGCGCTGGCGTGTGCGCTGGCGAGGCTTCGGCAAAACGCTAAGGTCGATGGAATTCAACTGGCGGCGCGTGCTGGTCAAGGAATACGGCACGCCGCTCGGCTGGATTACCGGCCTGTGCGCACTTGGCTTGATCCGCCTGCAGACGCCTGAGATCGCCGCCGCGCACCATCGGACCTCCACGCTTTTGTGCGGCATCCTCATCGCCACCGTGCTCGCCTGGTCGACGGCACGATGGCTCAAAAAAACGCGCATCGTGGCGGCCGACTGAGAGTGCGTCAACCCGCCGTTTTCGTTTTGTCGCTCACAAGAATCTCACGGTTACCCGACGATAATCTCGCCGGCCCGCGCTTAACATTAGCGCCGCTTCGATCCCCCGGGCAATTCGACATCGTGTTCCTGCTTCAACGTCTACGCCGAGGCTGCTCCCTGACCATGCCCTGGTTTACGTTCATTTCGGCGCTTTGGCTGGCTTGCGTCTACAACTTGCCGTTCTGGTCCCGCGTCATTCAGGCGCGGGGGGTGACCTCTGTTTCGGATGCGGCGTTCGTCCTGTCCGTTTTTGTCATCGTCGTTCTCGCTCTGAATAGTTTTCTCACACTGCTTGTCTTTCGCGGTCTGGCCAGGCCGGTGGTCATTTTTCTGATTTTCGTCTCGGCCGTCGTCGCCGGCTTCATGGTGCAGTTCGGCATCGTCGTAGACAAATCCATGATGCAGAACGTTATGGAAACAGACTGGAATGAAGCACATAACCTGATCACCATACGGCTTCTTGCGATCGTCGGCTGCTTCGGTCTGTTACCGGCAATAATAACTTCGCGCGTCCGCTTGCGGCCACGTCCTGCGCTTGAGGAGTTGACTGGCAAGCTGACCGTGTTGCTGTCCAGCCTTGCGGCGATTGCCTTACTGTTCTTCGCCTTCAGCGCGGAATATTCGTCTTTGCTGCGGACGCATCGGGAACTGCGTTTCATGCTGACACCTGTCAACGCAATCCATGCGACGGCCACCTATCTCAGGCAGAAATATCATCGTCCAGCGGTCTTCCAGCAGATCGGACTGGACGCTCACAGAAAAGTAAAATCCGCGACAGGGCAGAAACCTGTCGTTCTGGTTCTCGTGATCGGGGAAACCGCACGCGCCGGCAATTTTTCGCTGAACGGTTACGATCGGCCTACCAATCCGCTGTTGAGCCGGCATTCAGTCATCAACTTTTCCAGGGTGAATGCGTGCGGGACATCGACCGCGGTTTCGCTGCCCTGCATGTTTTCCGATCTCGGAGAGGATGCCCAGGGCGGGAGCAAAGCGCAAAACCGCGAGGGCTTGCTGGATGTGCTGGCCCGAGCCGGCTTCGACGTGATCTGGTGGGACAATAATTCGGGCTGCAAGGGCGTTTGCGGGCGCGCCGAATTCAGGAATCTTGCTTCCTCCGATGCACCCGATTTGTGTTCCGGGGGCGAATGTCTCGACGAAATTCTGCTGCAGGGGCTTGAGCAACGCGTCAGCAAGCTGAAAACCGACAGCGTGATCGTACTTCACCAGAAAGGCAGTCATGGGCCGGCCTATTTCCGCCGCTACCCGGCGCGCTTCGAAGCTTTTACCGAGGCCTGCAAATCCGTCGATCTTTCGACCTGCACGCCGGAAACGATACGCAACGCCTACGACAACAGCATACTGTATACCGACTTCGTGTTATCCCGGATCATCGAAATCCTCGCGCAAAACACGACCAGCGTTGACAGCCAGATGCTTTACCTGTCGGACCACGGTGAATCGCTCGGCGAAAAAGGGCTTTATCTGCACGGCATACCCAAGATCATCGCGCCTTCCGTGCAGTTCGAGGTGCCGATGATCGCATGGTTCTCGGAGGGCTTCGCCCATACCAGGAGGCTTGATCTGTCGTGTGTGCGAGACGAGGCCGGGAATCAATATTCCCACGACAATCTATTTCATTCGGTACTTGGCCTGCTCGACGTGCAAACCTCGGTCTACAACGCCCGCCTCGACATTTTTGCAGCATGCAGAAATAACGACACGGTAAGCGTAAATGGTCCGCGAAGATCTTAGGCAGACGCCTCTTCCCGGCTTCGCTACGGTTCAGCCTTCGTTTTCGGAGTCCTAAAAATACGCGTGCGGCTGAAAAAATTCTTTGAATCGCATGGCTAGCCTTCTAAAGACGATAGTTTTCGTAATGCTATGCACGGCCCAGCCGGTGTTGCCGGCAGAGCCGTTAGCCGCCGAGCGGTCGGAGGATCCGGAGATCGCTTATTTGCTGGCATTCGTCGAGCGCTCCGATTGCGTGTTCATTCGCAATGACACGGAGCATGGCGCGAAAGACGCGGCGCGCCATATGAAACGAAAGTACGACCAATCAAGAGAAAAAATACATTCCGCCGAAGAATTCATCGCACTGGCGGCGACCAAAAGTACGCTGACGGGAAAAGCCTATCTCGTTCGCTGCCCGAATAGCCCAGCGGTTCCCGCTGCCGAATGGCTTTCCGAACACCTGGCGCGGCATCGTGCCGGTGGCTCGGGAAGTTCCCCCCAGTTCGCGCCCGAAACACGCTGGGCTCTCGATATGTCGGACGCGCCGTCCTATCGACTCGCACACGAGGCTCAAAAGTCTGGCGCCCACTAAGCTCGAAGGTGCTCTGCTTACTTCCCGCCGCGCACGCTTTTTTCTTTTTCATTTGGCGGTGGCTTTCGCGCTTGGCCTGCTTCTGCTTGCGGTTTTCGAGTTCACCGATTTGGACCAGCGTCTCTCCACGCTTTTCTACGACGCCGCAGAGGAAGTATTCCCGCTGCGCCACGACTGGTTTCTCGAAGTCGTCCTGCACCATTGGGCCAAATACCTGCTGGTGGTTTTCGGGCTTGCAATGCTGGGCGGTTTCGTGCTGTCGTTCTCGCTTGCGCCTCTGCGTCCGCTGCGCGCGCCAATGCTCTACATGCTGCTGGCCATGGCACTGGGAACGTCGTCAGTGAGCGGCTTGAAGGCGATCAGCAAGAAACATTGCCCGTACGATCTGGAGATCTACGGCGGCTATGCGCCGTATGTCGGTCTCCTCGAAAGACCGGCGCCGGGCATGCGACCGGGCCGCTGTTTTCCGGGCGGCCATGCGTCGGGCGGATTCAGCCTGATGGCGGCGTTCTTTGTCTTTCGACAGCGGCATCCGCGGCGCGCCTATCTGGTTCTCGCCGCAACGTTCGCATGCGGCTTCGTGCTCGGCTTCGGCCGCATCATGCAAGGCGCACACTTTATATCGCACAACCTGTGGACAGCGTGGATTTGCTGGGTGGCGGCAATCGCGCTTTATCCCGTCGTCGCCGGTTTCGCTGAACACTACGAGACCCAGGCCAGAGAGGCGCAATGACTAATCCGGTAAACGGCATCAGACGTCTATGGAATGCGCTGCATTATTCGCTTGAAGGATTGCGCGGCGCTTTTATGCATGAAGCAGCGTTTCGCCAGGAATTGGTGCTTGCCTGCATCATGATTCCGGGAAGCTTTCTGCTCGGCCTCGGCAGGTTCGAAACAGCGCTGCTGATCGCCAGCGTCATGCTGGTGTTGATTGTCGAATTACTGAATTCCGCGCTGGAAACAGCAGTCGACCGAATCTCGCTCGAACACCACGAATTAGCCAGACGCGCGAAAGATATCGGCAGCGCAGCCGTGTTCCTGAGCTTGATCAATCTCGCCATGATCTGGCTGCTGATCGTTTTCGACTAGCGCCCGTTAACACCCATTTCATCGCTGCGACTCGAATTCACGCGCGGGTAGCCACTGCAGCCGAAATCGAGCATGACCGCGCTTGAGCTTTGTCGAGGCACAACTCGCAAGCGGTTTCGACCTGCGTCGGAGACAAGCAGCCTGCGGAGCAAGTAAACTTGGAAAAGCTACGACTACGAAAGGATTTCAAGAATGAAGAATCGCAGCACGCTGCGCGTTGTCGGTTTGGCTTTGATTGCCAGCAGCGCCGCATCGAACGCGTTTGCCGAAGATACCGGCTATTACCTCGGCGGCGGTACCGGCGCTGCCGCGATCAGGTTATCGGGGCAATCGTTCAATCCTGGTGCGAGCGCCGACGAGTATGGGGTTGGCGCCAAACTGTATGTCGGTTATCGATTCTTGCGAAATCTCGCGCTCGAAGCAGGGTATGTCGATTTCGACCAGTACACGGCCAGCGGGACCATCGGCTCGCCTCCGGTTTCTGCCGCCGTCGATATCAACGTGCACGGATTTTACCTGGCCCCGGTCGGAATATGGCCGGTGACGCAAAGTCTTTCAGTATTCGGCAAGATCGGCGCGGCGCGCTGGGATATCGAGCGCGATGCTTTCGGTCGCCTGGCAGAAACCGCACGCGGCGACGTCGGAATCAAAGCCGTGTTTGGCGCCGGCATTGCGTGGCAGGCTTTCCGGCATTTGGGCTTTCGGCTCGAATGGGAGAGATTCAACGATATCGGCCGGGACGACCGTACCGGAAGCGGTCACGCCGATCTCATCGGCGGCGGCTTTTTCTGGGATTTTCGCTGACCGCACTGCGAACCCGCGGGAGTGCCTCGGCCCAAAGATGTTGTACCGTTTGCTACGCTCCCTGCTGTTCCAGCTCGACGCCGAAACCGCTCATCGCATAACGTTGGCATCGCTGAAGCAAGCGCACCGGCTGAAGCTTTTCGGCCATGCGCAGCCGATCCCGAGCCCAATCGAACTGATGGGCCTGCGCTTTCCGAATCGTGTCGGTCTCGCCGCCGGCCTCGATAAAGATGGCGAGTACATCGATGCGCTCGCCGCGCTCGGTTTCGGCTTCATCGAAATCGGCACGGTCACACCGCGGCCGCAAGCGGGTAATCCGCAGCCCCGGCTGTTTCGCCTCCCCAAGGTGAACGCGATCATCAACCGCATGGGGTTCAACAATGCCGGGGTCGACGTGCTGATCGCAAACGTCGAACGCGCCAGGTACAACGGCATACTCGGGATCAACATCGGCAAGAATTTCGACACGCCCAACGAGCGCGCCTCTTCCGACTATCTCGCGTGTCTGTGCAAGGTTTATCCGTATGCGAGCTATATCGCAATCAATATTTCTTCGCCCAATACGCAGGGTTTGCGCGATCTGCAAGCGGCGGACGAATTGCATGCGTTGCTCGCGGCACTGAGCGATGAGCGCGAAAAACTTTGCGGGACGTACGGCAGGCGCGTACCGCTGGCGATCAAAATCGCGCCCGACCTCGAACCCGCGCACGTTCGCGGCCTCTCCGAAACGCTGATCGCACACGGCATCGACGCCGTGATCGCGACCAATACGACGATCGCGCGGGACGCCGTTGCAGGTTTGCGCTACGGCAGCGAGACCGGCGGTCTGAGCGGCGCGCCACTGCGCGAACG
>JBGTFJ010000164.1:0-2683 GCA_041747355.1 Burkholderiales bacterium | reverse complement strand
TTTGTGAACCGTGCCCGGCGGATGCTCGGCCGGGGAATAAAGCGTGTAAAGCTTCAGCGCTTTATCCGGCGAAGTATTGATCACGTTGTGCCGCGTGCCAGCCGGAATGACGACCGCATAGTCGTCCTGCACCGGATGCCGTTTCCCATCGAGGACGACTTCACCCTTGCCTTGTTCGAAGCGGATAAACTGATCGAGGTGATGCGTTTCGGCGCCGATCTCCTCGCCCGGACGCAAGCTCATCACGACAAGCTGGCTATTGGGCGCGGTGAACAGCACCTTGCGGAAGTTTTCGTTTTCGAGCGTTTCCTGCTCGATGTTGGCGAGGTAACCCGTCATATGCTGTGCCCCCCGTTATTGTTCGGTTCTACGCAGGCTCCGGGTCCGATGCGCAGCCTGCGCACCGCTCTTGTCGCTTTCGACCAGATACTCCGGTCGTTCGGCAGACGCCGCGACGCGATGGCCTTTGATGACGGCCGGTTTGGTCAGCTCTTTCTTGACCTCGCCACGGGTCTTGCCTTGCGGGCTACTCCATTCGACGTGATCGCCCGGTTTCAACTTGCCGCTCACAAGGTTTCCTCAAGCTGCCTGATGCTCTTACGGAAAGCAATAAGAATGCCGTTGTCGTAAGCGGAAGTCGTATCTCCGGAGACCGCCGCTACGACCTTAACCGCCGTGGAATCCGTGCAGCGGATCTTTTTCCTTGCTGATGGGATCCTGCGAAGAATTCGGTTGCGGCGTCGGTCGATGCGGCGGTTCGTAGTGCCGCGCCGGATAATTTTCAGCAAGGTAGTCGATGTTCTTCTGCCGATCGTAGGCGCGGTTCAACGGAAGCGGCTCGATCTCATGCGGGATGTCGTGTTCCCGATTACGGCGCCAGGCCTGGTACAGAAAATAGCCGGCAGCGGCGGCAAGGGCGATGACTACCCCGAAAAGTGCGCGGTTTCCCGGTTCTGAATTCATGGTCGTTTTCCTTTCAGTATTTTCGTCCACCGTTACATCAACTCAGAGGCGCCGTTTGGTTCAAAGTTCCGCGTTACGAAGTGCTGCACAAGATGCAGCGCGAAACCGATCGATCATGCCTTAGCGCTCGACGGGCGCCGGTCTGGCAAATCCGCTTCGAGCAGCTTGCGTTGTTCGGCCGATTTTGCGCGATCCCCGGCGCTCGGCGTCGGGTATGCAAGCGCCAGCCGTTTCATATTGTCGACGATGATTTCGGCGACGGTTTCACGCATGTAATCCTTGTCGTCGGCCGGGATCGCATACCACGGCGCCCACGGCCTGGACGTCGCGTTCAGGGCGTCTTCGTAAGCGTGCATGTAATCGTCCCAGTGTTCGCGCTCTTTTACATCATTGGGGTTGAACTTCCAGTTTTTATGCGGTTCGTCGAGGCGCGACAGGAAGCGGCGGCGCTGCTCGTCTCTGGAGACATTGAGCCAGAACTTCAATACGACGACGCCATTACGCGCGAGATGCTGTTCGTGTTCGCGGATCGACTCGTAGCGTTCCTGCCAGAGCTTCTTCAAGTCAGTCTTGTGCGGCAACTTCTGCGCTTGCAGATACTCGGGGTGCACGCGCACGACCAGCACTTCCTCGTAATAGCTGCGATTGAAGACGCCAATCCGCCCGCGCTCGGGCAGACAGCGCGTGGTGCGCCACAAAAAATCGTGGTCGAGTTCTTCGGTATTCGGCGCCTTGAACGAAAACACCTGGCAACCGAGCGGATTGATGCCCGTCAAAACCTTGCCGATCGTGCTGTCCTTGCCGGCAGCATCGAGCGCCTGAAAAATCAACAGCACGGCGTGCTGGTCCGAAGCATACAAAAGCTCCTGCATCTCGCCGAGCTCTTCGACGAGCTCTTCCAGCCGCTTTTTGCTCTCGTCCTTTTTGGTTGCTTTGACCGGCGCGGTGCGCGCATCTTTCTCTCGAAACGATCCGTCAAAAGGGACGAGATGCGGGCTGGCGATGGCTTTAGTCAATTTACTCTCCTTGGAGGCAGGCGACGGGGCGCACAGCAATGGAGCCAGTTTCTTACGCGACGCCGAACTAAGCAAGGCGCGCGGGAGATGCAAGAGCGATCGGGACCATAGCCGCGAAGCATCCAACAACGCGCTGGAGTACATGCAATTAAGAGGTTGCATTTAACGTGGAGCGGAGTAATATGCAACCAGGAGGTAGCATATGAAGTCGTCAACGTGATCGCATCGAAAGAAATATCCTGCTCAAGGCGCCGCGTTCGCGGGTCTGGCGCGCGCTGTCGAATGCCGAGGAATTCGGCGATTGGTTCGGCGTGGCGCTCCAGGGAAAAACCTTCTTGGCCGGTGAGCCCGTGCGGGGACAGATTACCCATCCCGGGTACGAACACCTGGTCTGGGAAGTGGTGATCGAACGCATGGAACCGGAGCGATTGCTGTCCTTCCGCTGGCCTCCCAACGCGGTTGACGCCGACGTCGATTATTCGAACGAGCCGACCACCCTGGTCGTATTCGAACTGAAGGAAGTCGAGGGCGGGACTTTGTTGAGCGTTGTCGAATCCGGCTTCGACAAGATCCCGCCGTCGCGTCGTCTGGAGGCGTTTCGTTCGAACAGCGAAGGTTGGGAGGAGCAGATGCACAACATCGAACGACATGTCGCCACGCCTTAGCGCGGCTTCGAAAAAGGCGCCGCTGAAGAGCGCGGCGCT
>JBGTFJ010000163.1:0-3763 GCA_041747355.1 Burkholderiales bacterium | reverse complement strand
ATGGTTTCGGGTTCCTGATTCCGGACGACGCCAGCCCCGATCTGTATCTGGGCCCCAAGGAAATGCATAAGGTGCTGGACGGCGACCGCGCGATGGTGCGCGAAATCGGCATCGATCGCCGCGGACGTCGCGAGGCAGCGATAGTCGAGGTTCTGGAACGCGCCAACCAGCGCCTGGTCGGGCGGCTTTATGCCGAGCACGGCATTCTCTTTGTGGTCGCCGAAAACAAGCGCATCAGCCAGGATATTCTGGTGCCGCACGGCGAGGCGATGGACGCCAAACCGGGCCAGGTCGTGATGATCGAGCTCGTGCAGCAGCCGGCCAAACATTCACAGCCGATCGCGCGTGTCGTCGACGTGCTTGGCAATTATGCGGATCCGGGTATGGAAATCGAGATCGCGTTGCGCAAGCACGATTTGCCCCATGAGTTTTCGCCCGAGGTGGAAGAACTCAGCAGCCGGTTCGCGCCGTCAGTCGGCGCAAAAGACCGCGCCGGGCGCGAGGACATTCGCGCTCTGCCGCTGGTTACGATCGATGGCGAGACCGCCAAAGATTTCGACGATGCCGTTTATTGCGAACCGAGCGGTAAAGGTGGCAAGGGATTTCGTCTGCTGGTCGCGATTGCCGACGTCAGCTATTACGTCAGGCCGGGCGACGCGCTCGACCGCGAGGCCGAGTTGCGCGGCAACTCGGTGTATTTTCCAAGGCGCGTGATTCCGATGCTGCCGGAAGTGCTGTCGAACGGGCTTTGTTCGTTGAAGCCCGAGGTCGATCGCCTGTGTCTGGTGTGCGATATGGAAATCGACTCGCGAGGGAAAATCAGCGAGTACCGGTTCCATCCATCGGTCATGCACTCGCACGCGCGCCTGACGTATACCGAAGTCGCCGATATGCTCGCCGGTACGGAAAAAGTCTGGAATGAGCAAGCACGCAAGAATACCGCGCTATTGCCGCATCTCGAAAATCTGCACCGCTTGTTCAAAATCCTGCTGAAAGCGCGCGCCAAGCGCGGCGCGATCGATTTCGAATCGATCGAAACGCAGATGGCGTTCGACGAGCACGGCAAGATCGAGCGCATTTTTCCGGTCAAGCGCAACGATGCGCACCGTCTCATCGAAGAATGCATGCTGTCGGCGAATGTGTGCGCGTCGGATCTTCTGCAGAAAAACGAACAGCCTGCCCTGTATCGCATTCACGAAGGGCCGACCCCGGTCAAGCTCGAAGGCTTGCGCGAGTTTCTCAAGGAATTCGGCTTTCAGTTGACCGGCGGCGATTCGCCGCATGCCCAGGATTACGCCAAGCTGCTGAAACAGATCAAGCCGCGGCCCGATGCCCAATTGCTGCAAACCGTTATGCTGCGTTCGCTGCAGCAGGCGGTTTACAGCCCGGACAACGTCGGTCATTTTGGCCTCGCCTACGAGTCGTATACGCATTTCACATCGCCGATCCGCCGCTATCCGGATCTGCTTGTGCACCGCGCGATCAAGGCCGTGCTGGCGAAAAAACCGTATGCGCCCGGCGACTGGCATGCCTTAGGCAGCCATTGCTCGGCGACCGAGCGGCGCGCCGACGAAGCGACGCGCGACGTCGAGGCCTGGCTCAAGTGCTATTACATGCAGGACAAAGTCGGTGTAGTGTTCGATGGCACGATTGCCGGCGTGACCGGTTTCGGCATTTTCGTAGCGCTCGACGAAGTGTATGTCGAAGGCCTGTTGCACATCTCGGAACTCGGCCACGATTATTTTCACTTCGACGCGGCTCGCCACGAGATCGCCGGCGAGCGCAGCGGTGTGCGTTATCGTCTCGGCGGCCGTCTGCGCGTACGTGTGGCACGCGTCGATCTGGAATCGACCAAGATAGATTTCGTGCTGGAAAGCGAAGGCGAACGCGAAACAGAGATTCGGCCTCGCGATGCATCCGTGCGCCGCAAGACACGCTCGCGATGAACCCGACCGTTGCCCATGACTGATCGCGCGACGCTGTGCGGATTTCACGCGGTCAGCGCGCGGCTTCGGCAAAATCCGGACAGCGTGCGCGAGATCTACCACGACGAGAATCGCCGCGATGCGCGCATGCGCACACTGGTCGGCGCGGCGGAAGATTACAAGATACGCGTGATCGCTATCGATTCAGTACGGCTCGATGGAATGGCCGGCCATGCCCGTCATCAGGGCGTAGTCGCGCGCATCGATCCGTCGAAAAGCTTCATCGCACTAGATGACGTACTCGATACACTGACGACGCCGGCCTTGCTGCTGGTGCTCGACGGCGTACAGGATCCGCGCAATCTGGGCGCATGCCTGCGCGTTGCGGATGCGATGGGCGTCGACGCGGTGGTTGCGCCGAAAGATCGCGCCGTCGGCGTCAACGCGACCGTCGCCAAAGCCGCCTGCGGCGCGGCCGAATCGGTACCCTTCATTGCCGTGACCAATCTCGCCCGCAGCCTGCGCGCGGTGCGCGAGCGCGGCATCCGGGTCATCGGTACAACTGAGGACGCCGCGAACGATCTTGGCGCCACAGTGCTGCAGGGCGCGATCGCGTGGGTGTTCGGCGCGGAAGACGAAGGCCTGCGCCGGCTCACGCGCGAGAATTGCGATGAACTGGTGCGCATTCCGATGCTGGGCACGGTCGAGAGCCTGAACGTTTCGGTCGCCGCGGGCATCTGTTTGTTCGAGACCGTGCGCCAGCGCGGCGGGATGGTTGAAGCGCCAATCGCTACCGGGTTTGGAGGCGCATTGCATCCCCCGCCCCCTCAGGTTTATTGAACCGACTTTGCATCAGCCGGTATAATGCCCGGCCTTGCCTCACCATCCGCGCACGATGGGAGGCTTCAACCCATAAGGAGTCCCGATGCGCCATTACGAAATCGTATTCATCGTCCATCCCGACCAGAGCGAACAGGTGCCGGCCATGGCCGAACGCTATCGCACCATGGTCACCAGCCGCGGCGGCACTATCCATCGCATGGAAGACTGGGGCCGCCGGCAAATGACTTATCCGATCCAGAAAGTCCACAAAGCGCATTACGTGCTCATGAATATCGAGTGCGATCAGGCTACCCTCGACGAAATCGAAACCGCTTTCAAGTTCAACGATGCAGTGCTGCGCCATCTGACGGTCAAAATGAAAGCCGCGGTGACGACGGCGTCGGCCATGATGAAGGACGAAAAGTCGAGATCGATGCAGCCCGGCCAGGAGTCGCAAACGCCGCGAACCGGCGATAGCGATGCGGGCAAACCTGCCGCTTCGACGCCGAACGAGACAGTGCCCGCCGCAAGTTGATGCTGCGATGAACCGCATGAGCATGAGCGGAAAGCTGATCGGCGCCGATGTCTTGCGCCACACGCCGGCGGGCGTACCGCTGGTCAACCGCCGGCTGCTTCACGTTTCGGATCAGATGGAAGCCGGCATTGTCCGGCGCGTCGAGTGCGAAATCGAAGTCATCGCCCTGGCCGACGAGGCGATGCGGTTGTCGACGCTTGCCGATGGCGAATCGGTCTGTCTGAGCGGATTTCTTGCCAATCGCAGCCGCAGCAGCGCGCACGTCGTATTGCATGTCAATGCAATCGACACGGAATAACCGGTATTGCATGTCAATGCAATCGATACGGAATAACCGGTATTGCATGTCAATGCAATCGATACTGAATAATCACCCCTGAGGACTAATCCTATGCCACGCATTGTTGCCAAACGAAAACCTCCAAACGACGCGAACCGGCCGCTGTGGGTCGGCGATGGCCCGCCGCCCGGCGACGGCGTG
>JBGTFJ010000162.1:0-10456 GCA_041747355.1 Burkholderiales bacterium | reverse complement strand
ATCCGCGGCGCAGGAACACGCGGCGATGCAGGAGGCCGCCACCGGCAACAGGCTGCATGTCGTCGATTGAAACGGGATCGGCGGCCAACGCGACGCGCGCGGAATCGACGTTCTGCGCCATCGCTGTCGCCGATTGCTGTTGCTTGTCGATAGCCATGATTTCCTTGTGCGCGCCCCGATTCGGGTGGCTTGCCGGGCAGAGCGGCGCGGCTAGGAAAAACCCGGCGACCATCCGAACCGGATCAGGTCGACCCGGCCGTGCTCGTCGAATTCGATACTCTCGTCTTCCAGCAGGATACGCTGAAGCAGATGGTTTTCCGACCATGTGCGCGGACTGACTTCGCCCTTTGCGTTGATCACGCGCTGCCACGGCACGCCGGATTCTTCACGCAAGGTATGGAGTGCGTAGCCGACCTGACGTGCGTGACGCGGGATGCCGGCGAGCGCGGCGATCTGACCGTAGGTGGCGACTTTGCCGCGCGGGATTTTCTTGTCGACGGTATATATGTCGGCATATTTGCCGCCGTGGGAGGCGCTGGCGGCGTCGGGCTGGCTTGCCTGTTTTCGTCGGGTCGAAGCAGCAGATCGCCGCGCCATTCTTTCCTCGCAATGACGGAATGTTTAAGCCGCGAGACCTCGGCTGCGCAAAAAGTCTTCGTAATTCCCGCCAAAGTCGTAAACGCCGTCCGCCGTCATTTCGATTACGCGCGTCGCCAGCGACGACACGAACTCGCGATCGTGCGAGACGAAAATCAGCGTACCCGAATATTTCTCGAGCGCGGTGTTCAGCGACTCGATCGATTCCATGTCGAGGTGGTTGGTCGGCTCGTCCAGCAGCAGCACGTTCGGACGTTGCAGCATCAGCTTGCCGAACAGCATGCGCCCTTCCTCGCCGCCGGAAATGACTTTGACCGCTTTCTTTGCATCATCGCCGGAAAATAACAAACGCCCCAAGGTTGCGCGAATGATTTGATCGTCGTCATTTTCGCGGCCCCATTGCGCGAGCCAATCAAACAGCGTTTTGTCGTTGGCAAAGTCCGCGGCATGATCTTGCCCGAAATAGCCGAGGCGCGCTTTTTCCGCCCATTTGATCGTGCCCTTGCCCGGCGCCAGATCGCCGGCCAGACAGCGCAGCAGGGTGGTCTTGCCGATGCCGTTCGGGCCGATAATCGCGACCCGTTCGCTGGCTTCGATGCGGAAATTAAGATTGCGGAACAAGGGCTGGCCGTAGCCTTTTTCCAGTTTCTGCACTTCGATGGCGACCCGATGCAGCCTTTCCTTTTCGTCGACATCGAAACGGATGAAAGGATATTGCCGGCTCGACGGCTTGATATCCTCGATCTTGATTTTTTCGATCTGGCGGGCGCGGCTGGTGGCCTGTTTGGCCTTGGATGCATTCGCCGAAAAGCGTCGCACGAAGGCTTGCAGCTCGACGACCTTTTCCTTGGCCTTCGCGTTGGCTGTAACGAGTTGCGTCCGCGCCTGTGTCGACGCGAACATGTAATCGTCATAATTGCCCGGATAGATCCTGATCGTGTTGTAATCGAGATCCGCCATGTGCGTGCATACCGAATTCAGGAAGTGGCGGTCGTGCGAAATGATGACCATCGTGCTTTCGAGTTCGTCGAGTACGCCCTCCAGCCAGCGGATCGCATTGATGTCGAGGTGGTTGGTCGGCTCGTCGAGCAGCAGGATATCGGGCTTTGAAAACAGCGCCTGGGCGAGCAGCACGCGCAGCTTCCAGCCCGGCGCCACCGCGCTCATCGGCCCGTTATGCTGCTCGATCGGGATGCCGACGCCGGTGAGCAATTCGCCGGCGCGCGCTTCGGCCGAGTAGCCGTCGTATTCGGCGACATCGGCTTCGAGTTCAGCGGCGCGCATGTAATCGGCCTCGGCGGAATCCGGGTTGGCGTAAATCGCATCGCGCTCGTGGATCGCCGCCCACAATTCGGTATGGCCCATCATGACCACATCGAGCACGCGCTGATCCTCGTGCGCGAACTGGTCCTGGCGCAGCTTGCCGACACGCTCGTTTGCGTCGATGGCAAATTCGCCGCTGCTTTGTTCGATATCGCCGCCAAGGATGCGCATGAAGGTCGATTTGCCGCAGCCATTGGCCCCGATCAAGCCATAGCGATTGCCGTCGCCAAACTTGACGGATACGTTTTCGAACAGTGGCTTGGCGCCGAATTGTACGGTGATGCCGGAGGTTACGATCATGCCAGAACTCTCAAGAAAGCGTAAAAAAACGAAGGGCGTGATTCTAACATCGTTAAGTGCAGCGCGTGTCCGCCTGAACCCCGGAAACCCGAGACGATTTCTGCGAGCTATTGAAAGAGGTAGCGCGCGCGCTATATAAGGGAGCTGCGGGCCGATTCGACCGGCGGGTTGGGAGCGGCGCTGTCGGGGCCTTGGGAACGGGAATTGCTGTTTTGGACTAGCTAGACGCACTCCGCCACAGGCGCGACGGCATTCATGAGACCAGACTGGTGCGGTGGGCATCGATGTTCGATTTCCATGCACCAGGGCGGTGCCGCGGCGACCCGATGGAGTGCCCGCAATTTGCGTAGGATTCGTGCGCGTCGCGTGTTTCCTGATGCCAGGCGGCGCTGCGGTTTGGCATGCTGATCTCAACCTTCGACGGGAACAGCCGGTGATATTCGATCGCTATCGTACCGAGGGCTTTTGCGACGAACTGTTCGTCGCCGACGGTCAGCCGCGGCCGATCGCCGAGATGTTGATCCGGCGTATCGACAGCTTGCCGAGCGGCAGTCTGGAACGCCGGCAGAAGGCGGCCGAGGCCGCAATGTATCAGCTCGGCATCACCTTCAATGTGTATGGGGAGGAGGGCGGCAGCGAGCGCATTATTCCATTCGACATCATTCCGCGCATTATCGCCGCGGCGGAATGGGACATCGTCGAACGCGGGCTCAAGCAACGAATCGAGGCGCTGAATCTTTTCATCGACGACGTCTATCACGCGCAAAAAATCGTCAAGGACGGCATGATCCCCGCGGAGCTGATTGGCTCGGCGGCGTCATTGCGCGTGCCGTGCATCGGCATCGATCCGCCGCGCGGCGTCTGGTGTCATGTCACCGGAACCGATCTCGTGCGCGATGGCGACGGCCAGCTTTATGTTCTGGAAGACAATCTGCGCTGTCCCTCGGGCGTGTCGTACGTGCTGGAAAACCGGCGCATATTGAAACGCACGTTTCCATCGGTGTTCGCGGCGATGAATGTGCGGCCGGTGGACGATTATCCGAATCGTCTGCTGCAAACCCTGCAATCGCTGGCGCCCGACAGCAACGATGCGACCGTTGTCGTGCTGACGCCGGGGATGCATAACTCGGCTTACTTCGAGCATTCGTTTCTCGCCCAGCAGATGGGCGTGGAGCTGGTCGAAGGGCGCGACCTGACGGTGCTCGATGGCCGCGTGCATATGCGCACGACACAAGGTTTGCAGCGCGTCGACGTGATTTATCGCCGCATCGACGACGATTTTCTCGACCCGCGTGTGTTCCGCTCCGGTTCCGTCCTCGGTGTGCCGGGCCTGATGGACGTGTATCGCGCCGGCCGCGTGGCGCTTGCCAATGCGCCGGGCGCCGGCATTGCCGACGACAAGGCGGTGTACGCGTATGTGCCGACGATCATAAAATACTATCTGGATCAGGATCCCATACTGCCGAACGTGCGAACCTGGCTGTGCAGCGATTCCGGCGAGCGCGACTATGTGCTCGCCAATCTCGACAAGCTCGTCGTCAAGGCGGTCAACGAATCGGGTGGCTACGGCATGCTGGTCGGACCGCACGCGAGCGCGGAGCAGCGATCGCAGTTCGCGCGCCTGATCCGCGCCGAGCCGCGCAACTATATCGCCCAGCCCACGCTGGCCTTATCGCGCGCGCCGGTGCTGGTTGGCGATCAGGTCGAAGGACGCCATGTCGATCTGCGCCCGTACGTGCTGTACGGCAGCGAAATCTATGTGCTGCCTGGCGGTTTGACACGCGTCGCGCTGAGACGCGGCTCGCTGGTCGTGAATTCTTCTCAGGGCGGCGGCAGTAAGGATACCTGGGTGCAGTTCGCGGAAGAAGGGCAGCAACAGGGACAGTATCAACAGTCTGCTGGGCCCAATCCGCAATGACACGTCTATCCGCATTTACGCAAGCGATCCGCGAATGCTGAGCCGGGTTGCCGATTCGATCTACTGGGTTGGCCGCTATCTGGAACGGGCGGAAAACGTCGCGCGCTTTGTCGACGTCAACCTGAATCTGATGCTCGATCTCGCGCACACGGCGACCGAGCAATGGCGGCCGCTGGTGCAAACTTCCGGCGACGCCGAGGCGTTCGCAAAGCGTTACGGCGAGGCGACGCAGGAAAACGTGATTCAGTTCCTGACGTTCGATGCCGGCAATCCGAACTCGATTCTGTCGTGCGTCACGGCGGCGCGCGACAATGCCCGCTCGGTTCGCGAAATCATTTCGTCCGAGATGTGGGAACAGATCAATATGTGGTTCCACATGGTGCGCGACGCAGCGAGCGGCAATGAAGCGCTGGGCGCACTCAACGAGTTTTATTCACGCGTGAAAATGGCGAGCCATTTGTTCAACGGTATCGCCGATTCGACGATGTCGCATGGCGAGGCCGCGCATTTCCTGCATCTTGGACGCATGCTCGAACGCTCGGACAAAACGACGCGCATACTCGACGTCAAATATTTCATCCTGCTGCCTGAAGGCGGCGAAGTCGGCAGCGCATTCGATAGCATCCAGTGGTCGGCATTGTTGAAATCGGCCAGCGCCAACGAGATGTACCGCAAGCGCTACGGCCAGTTGACGCCGGGAAAAATCGTGCGGTTTTTGTTGCTCGATCGCGAGTTTCCGCGCGCCGTCCGTTTTTGCGTGCTGGAAGCCGAAAGCTGCCTGCGCGCCATCAGCGGCTCGGCCGCGGGAAATTACCGCAACGCCGCGGAGCAACGGCTGGGGCGCATCGCGGCCGAACTCAACTATGCGCAAATCGAGGAAATCATCGGCGGCGGCCTGCACGAATATCTGGACAACCTGCAGTTCGTGCTTAACAGCGCCAGCGTCGCGGTTTTCGATACCTTTTTTTCGTTGCAACCGATTCAGGCATCGGGTCCGACGAACGCAGACGGCAATGCATGATGCAGTTGCCGATCAGGTATGGCGCCGAGCCTTTGAATTGGAGCGCACGTCGCGCGGGAATGACAACCTACAAGCGTTTTCTTGGCCTGAACCGCACGCCTGTCAGCCACACTAAGCCTTATCTTTATTCCATACACTCCGAAACCATCGAGCATGCTGCTGCAAATCGAACACTCACTGCGTTATCGGTACAGTAAACCGGTGTATCTCGAGCCGTACATCGTCCGGCTCGCGCCGCGTAGCGATGCCGCGCAAGTCACCAGGTCGTTCGAATTACAGGTCGAGCCGCAACCGCAGCACCTGAGCTGCAACGTCGATCTCGATGGCACGCTCAGCCATTGCCTGCACTTCAGCGGCGTCCATGATCGTCTGACCTTGACCGCTCGCGCGGTCGTCGAAACGTCACGCCGCAATCCGTTTGATTTTCTGCTGCACGACGCCGCCTTCGGCCGCTTGCCGCCGGCTTATCCGGCGGCATTGCGAGCGGTGCTGGAAAATTATCTGCTGCGCGCCATGGAAGACCGAAATGCGGAAAACCAGGTCGCGGCGCTGAGCCGTGAAGTGGGGCTCGACTGCCGCGATAACACGCTTGATTTTCTGGCTGGTTTGACGCGCGTCATCCACAGGATCTGTCGGACCGAACACCGCGCCAGCGGCGCGCCGAGAAGCGCGGCCAGAACACTGGCGTCGGCAAGCGGCACCTGCCGCGATCTCGCCGTATTGTGGATGGATGCCTGTCGCGCGGCGGGGCTGGCGGCGCGTTTCGTCAGCGGCTATATGTTCGACGTACCGGGCGATACAAAGAGCGACGGAAAGGGCGCCGGGGAAAACGATGCAACGCAGTATCTGCATGCCTGGGCAGAAGTCTATCTGCCCGGCGGCGGCTGGCGCGGCTTCGATCCGAGCACCGGCCTGGCCGTCGCCGATCGATATATCTCGATCGCGGCATCCGCCGACCCCGCGCTTGCCTCGCCGGGTCAGGGATCTTTTCGCGGCACGGCGACCAGCGAACTGGAAACCGGCATCATGGTCAGGCGTGTCGGGCAGACGGCGTTGCTGCCATTTCCGCCTCCGATAAAGGCATTCGACGACAGGCTCCAGAGGGAATCCAGAAACTTTACCGAATTGGACGGTTGAGAGAGCCTGCATTTCGCGCCGTGTACGGAGATGACAACTTGATCGGCGCCTCGCTGGCGAAACCACAATCTCTTGAACGACTACCTGGTAATCACCTGCGAGCACGGCGGCAATCGAATACCGGCGCGCTATGCCGATCTGTTCCACGACTATGCGGCATGGTTGCCGACGCATCGCGGCTACGATGCGGGCGCGTTGACGATGGCGCGCGAACTGGCCGGCGAATTTGCCGCGCCCCTGGTGGCGGCCACCGTCAGCCGTCTGCTGATCGATCTGAACCGCTCCATCGGTCATAAGGATTTGTACTCCGAGGCGACACGCGATGCTCCCGCGCGCCTGCGGCAGGGAATCGTGCGGCGGTATTACCTGCCTTACCGGACGCGAGCGGAAAGCCTTGTTCGCACGGCCATCGCCGATGGCAGGCGCGTGATCCACATCTCGTCGCACAGCTTTACGCCTGAACTGCACGGCGAAGTGAGAAATGCCGATATCGGCCTGCTGTACGATCCGGTCCGGACCGGCGAAGTTGATTTCGCGAAGCGATGGCAGGAAGCGTTGTCGGCAAACGCGCCCATGCTAAAGGTGCGCAGAAACTATCCGTACGCCGGCAAAGCCGACGGGCTTACGGATTATTTTCGGCGATGTTTCGCCCCGGACACATATATCGGTATCGAGCTTGAGATCAATCAGAAGCACGTAACGGAGGGGCGGCGGGCAGGACGCCCGTGGACGGAGTTACGCGGTGCGCTACTAAGGGCACTGCGGGTTGCTTTGAATAACATTAAACTTTGAATTCGTTAGTTCTGACTAAAGCTCATGGTTATTCCCGCTTCCATCCCTCATCCCACCCTCGATCTCACCGTGCGAGTGGGCTGCGCGCTGACCTACGAGACGGCTGCGGCGACGCCGATTCTTCTGGTCATGAAGCCGCGCCTCGACCTACGCCAGCTCATCCTGGAAGAAAGGCTGATATTCGGCGCCGAATTGCCGACCGAGCAGCTATCCGATACGCATGGCAACGTGGTCTATCGCCTGATGCTCATGCCCGGGCGCAATGAATTCATGCACGACGCGATTTTTTCGGTGCCGAGCGTTCCCGACAACCATGGTCTACCCGCCGAGCCTGTCCCGATCGAGCGCATGCCGATTGGCGTGCTGCGCTATACCCTGCCGAGCCGCTATTGCGATTCCGACAAGCTGATGGATTTCGCATGGTCGAAGTTCGGCCACGTTCCGCATGGCGCCGAACGCGCGCGCGCCGTCTGCGATTGGGTGCATCGCAATATCGAATACCGCTACGGCTCGGGGAGTCCGCACATTTCGGCGAAGGATGTCGTCGACCGCGGTTACGGCGTGTGCCGCGATCTCGCGCATGTCACGGTTGCCTTGTGCCGCGCGATGAATCTGCCGGCGCGTTATGTATCGGGCCACGTGCCGGATATCGGCGTCGTGGATCCGGGGATGGCGATGGATTTTCACGCGTATGCCGAGGTTTATCTCGGCGGCTATTGGCATACCTACGACGCGCGCTACAACGCCCTGCGTATCGGGCGGGTGAAAATCGCCCACGGCATGGACGCGATCGACGGCGCTTTCGCGACCATCTACGGCCAGGCTACGCTGACCAGATTCGAAATATGGGCGTATCAGATCGATCGATCGCAAGTCCGCGTCGGCGACCCGATCGATCTCTCGAAACGGCTCGACGGCACGGCGGAATTGAAACTGACGGCGTAATCGGGAGTGCATCAGTTAGGCCGTTCGTGGTGAGCCTGTCGAACCATGAGCGGCCGTTCGTTCCCCTTCGACAAGCTCAGGGCGAACCGCCTTTAGGTGGGCGGAGATATGAAACTGAGGTACTACCCGTATGGCATTCACTCCACCTTTCTGCGCAAGTCGAGGGTCATCGGAAAGTTCGGATTCAGCGGCTCGGCCGGCACCAGCATAGGCCCGGGGCTGTGGCCGTGTGGCCAGAACCGCGCCATGCGCCGCGCTTCGGCTTCGAGGGCATTCACCGGAGGCGTTTGGTAAGACCTGCCGCCTGGATGCGAGACGTGGTAAGTACAACCGCCGATAGCGTGTCCGCTCCAGCTATCGACGATGTCGAAAGTCAGCGGCGCCTGGACAGCGATCGTCGGATGCAGCGACGACGGTGGATTCCACGCCTGGTAGCGTACGCCGGCGACGAATTCCCCGTGGATGCCGGTAGCATGCAGCGGCAACGGGCGTCCGTTGCAGGCGATGACGTGCCGCCCGGGTACGGCGCCGTTGACTTTGACCTGCAAGCGCTCGACCGATGAATCGACGTAACGCGCCGTGCTGCCTGGGTGCATCTGCTCGCCAAGCACATTCCACGGTTCGATCGCCTGGCGCAATTCGAGACTGATTCCCTGGTAGGCGACCGTGCCGTAACGCGGAAAACGAAATTCGAAAAACGGCGCGAACCACTCCATGCGGAAGGAATAAGCCGCGACGTTCAGGTCGCGAACGACATCCGTCATATCCTGTGCGATGAAGTGGGGAAGCATGAAACTATCGTGAAGCCGCGTGCCCCAGGGGACGAGCTTGGCGCGGTACGGCGTTTTCCAGAAGCGCGCGACAAGCGAGCGCAGCAGCAGCATTTGCACCAGACTCATGCGCGCGTGCGGCGGCATTTCGAAGGCGCGAAATTCCACCAGTCCCAGTCGCCCCGTTGGGCCGGTCGGCGAATAAAGCTTGTCGATGGAAAATTCGCTGCGGTGGGTGTTGCCGGTCAGATCGACCAACAGGTTGCGCAGCAGCCGATCGGTGAGCCATGGCCGCTCGGTTTCCGAGCCGGCAACCGCTTTTTCATGCAGTTGCTGAAAGGCGATTTCGAGCTCGTAAAGGTTATCGTCGCGCGCTTCATCGACCCGTGGCGCCTGGCTGGTCGGGCCGATAAAACCGCCGGAAAGAAGATACGACAGCGCCGGATGGTTCTGCCAGTAGGTGACGAGGCTTTGCAATAAATCGGGTCGCCGCAGCAGCGGGCTGTCGGCCGCGGTCGGTCCCCCCAGGGTGATGTGGTTGCCGCCACCGGTGCCGGTATGCCGGCCGTCGACCATGAATTTTTCGGTCGCCAGGCGGCACAGGCGCGCTTCGTCGTACAGGGTGGTGGTGATCGCGACGAGCTCGTCCCAGGTTTTTGCCGGATGCACATTGACTTCGATGACTCCGGGATCGGGTGTCACAGCGAGCGCGCGCAGGCGCGGATCGACGGGCGGCGGATAGCCTTCGAACATTACCGGCAGTTTGCACGCCGCCGCGGTGTCCTCAATCGACGTTACCAACGCCAGATAATCCTCGACCTGCTGCACGGGCGGCATGAATACGTGCAGGCAGCCGTTGCGCGGCTGCAGGCACAAGGCGTGACGCACGATTTCCCTGGGCGACGGGTTCGGCTTCGGCGGAGCCCGATTGCCGCCGAGCGCCTCACCGGCGCCGACGAGTTCGCCGCGTTCGTCGAATGGATCGCGCGCGTGTTCTGCCTCTTCGTCCTCGGGATCGAGTTTGGGAAGCGAAGCCAAAGGCAAGCGGGCGCCCATCGGCGAATCGCCGGGGATCAGATACAAGCGCTCGCGGCGCAGCGGCCAGCAGCTGCTGAGCCAGCGACGGCCAGGCTCGTGCGAGATTCGGTTCGCTGGCTTCGCCGCGGTTTTCTCGATCACCGCTTCACGGGCGCGCAACGGCAGCACATAGCCGACGATTTGCTCTGACTCGGCTGCGTCTTCTCGATGACCCTTCGGCAATTCCACATTGATCGGCAAGCTCCGCATGTGCGCAGCCGCAACCAGCGAATCTTCGAAAGCTGAAATCAGATAGTGCTCGTTAAAACCCAAAGCTTCCGCCAGCACCCGGCCGAACTCCAGCGCGCGTCCTGCATCCACGCCGTGATCGGTATTCTTCTCAGCAAGCAGACCGTGATCGCGCCAGACTGGCTGCCCGTCGGCGCGCCAATAGCAGGCGAGCGCCCAACGCGGCAGTGGCTCGCCCGGATACCATTTGCCTTGACCGAAGTGTAGAAGGGCGCCGAGTGCGAACTTCGCTTGCAGGCGCCGTATCAGTTCACTGCCGAGCTTAAGCTTTTGCGGCCCGAGAGCATCGTAGTTCCACTCGTCGGCTTCGATATCGTCGATCGAGAC
>JBGTFJ010000161.1:0-3422 GCA_041747355.1 Burkholderiales bacterium | reverse complement strand
CGAATATCGACGCGGCTGCCGCGCGCGTGCTCGACAAACTCGGCATCACGCTTTTGCGCGTGCCGCAGGCGCGCTGCTGCGGGGCGATTCCGCATCACCTCGACGACGCGCCCGGAGGACGCGACTTCGCCCGCCGCAATATCGATGCGTGGTTGCCGTATATCGAACGCGGCGCCGAAGCGGTGGTGATTACGGCGAGCGGCTGCGGTGCACATCTCCGAGAATATGGCCATCTGCTCGCGGATGATGACGCTTACGCCGAATCGGCCAGACGCATCGCCGCGCTGTCCCGCGACGTCAGCGAAGTCGTGCTGGCCGAGCGCGACAATTTGTCCGAACTGCTGGATGCGGCGCCCCCCGGCCACCAGGAAACGACCGGTGAAACAATCGCGTTTCATTCGCCGTGCACGTTGCAACATGGTTTGCAAATTCGCGGCGCCGTCGAAAGTCTGCTGATCGGGTGCGGTTTCAGGCTCAGCCATGTCAGCGATGGTCATTTGTGCTGCGGCTCGGCCGGGACGTATTCGCTTCTGCAGCCTGAGCTTTCGAAGCGGCTGCTGGCGAACAAGATCGCAGCGCTCGAAGCCGGTCAGCCGCGGCAAATCGTCACCGCCAACATCGGTTGCCTGCTGCAGTTGCAGAGTGCTACGAGTCGGCCGGTCAAACACTGGATCGAGTTGCTGGACGAACGGATAAACGAACGAGCCTGACGGTCTGGTCCTGACGCTAGTCGACCACCGGCTCGCGCTCAAGTACCGGCAAAGCGCTTCTGGGAAGCTGCTTTTGATTCAACGGGCAATATTTGGCCTCGAACGATTTATCGTTTATCCATTGATAGATCGCTTCAAGCGCCTGGGTTTCGGTTCGGAAAAAATGCTGCGCGCCGATCAGCGCGAAAAGTTTGGTGTCTTCCATGACGCGCATCACCTGCCGTTTGATGCCGGAAAAAACCAGCGTGATATCGGTTTCCTGCAGACGCAGCACCAGGTGGCGGATGACTTCCTCGCCGGACGCATCGATTTCGTTGATACCCTCGCCGACAACCAGCACGAAGCGCGCTTTCGGATGGCTGGCAATGGCTTCCAGAATCGCGTCTTCGAAATACGGCACGTTGGCGAAATACAGCGAACCGTCGAAGCGGATGGCGATGATGAATTCGCTGGTCGCGAGATTGTGTTCCTTGGCATCGCGAAGCGTCCCGTCCGGATGACGGCCGAGCAGCGCAACGCGCGGTTTCATGGTGCGAAACAGGTACAGCACGATCGACAGGCCGGCGCCGACCAATATGCCTTTGTCTATGCTCGGAGCAAAGCTCAAGGTCGCGATGAAAGTCACGACCGAGGCGATGCCGTCGTGCCGATGCGCATGCCACGCGTGCCTCATTGCGCGGAAATCTATCAAGCCGGCGACGGCGAGGACGATGATCACCGCCAGCGTTGCGTGCGGCAGGTTATAGAGCAGCGGCGTGAACACCAACAACGTGATCAGCACCAGCAAGCCGCTGATAACCGATGACAAACCGGTGATGGCGCCCGCGTTCAGGTTGATTGCCGAGCGCGTGAACGAGCCGCTGACCGGAAACGAGTGGCTGATGCTGCCGACGATATTCGCGAGCCCCTGGCCGATCAATTCCTGATTCGGATTGATGCGCGCGCGCGTTTTCGCCGCCATCGCATTGGCGATCGAAATCGCTTCCATGAAGCCGACCAGCGTTATGATCAGCGCGGAGGGCAGCAATGCGACCAGCGTCTCCCAGCCGAACTGAGGCACCTTGAACTCCGGCAAGCCGGGCGGGATCGCGCCGACGACGTCACCGCCGCCGATCAGCACCAGCTCGTTGTCGGAAACATTCTTGATGCGCCAGCGGTGGCCATCGTTTTGCGTGCCGGGCGGCGCCTGACCCTGAATGTAGAGCGCGCCGGCCGTGTTGTTTTCGCCGGGCACGCGTTCGAAGACGAGTTTGCGGATTGCCCTCTGACGCGTGCGCAAATCGTCCTCTATGCTTTTCCGTTCGAGCGCGAGCAGATCGTTCTGATAATTCAGCGATGCGGCGAGCCGGCTGCCCGCGGCGCCCATGCGGTCGAGCCGGCGCAGTTCGTCGGAAATCTCGGCACTTTTCTGGTTGACGTAGGAGAGCTGATTTTGTCCGGCGGAGTACAGGCCGACCAAACGGTTGACATCGCTGTCCTCGATCTGATCGATCTTTCCGGCGCCGTACGTTTGATATCCGATGGCCCAGCTCAGGGCTGTGGTCAGCACGACCGCGATCACTACGTTCGGCGCTCTTGCCCGGAATTTCTTGACGCCGAGGATGATCGCGAAGGCGAGCACCGCCATCAACAGCGTTGGCAGATGCGTGTCGCCAAGCTGGCGCACGACTTCCCAGATATCCTCAAAAAAATGATCGCTGCGCCCGAGCGACACACCGAACAGCTTGTTGATCTGCGACAAGGCGATGATGATGGCCGCCGCGTTGGTGAAACCGACGACGACCGGGTGCGACAGGAAGTTGACGATGACGCCGAGCTTGAATATGCCGAGTGTCAGCCTTACCAGGCCGACCAGCATGGCCAGCACGATCGCATAGGCAACATAGGATTCCGAGCCCGCGATCGCCATCGAAGCGAGCGCCGATGCGGCCAGCAGCGAACTGAGCGCAGTGGGGCCGGTCGACAACTGCCCCGATGAACCCCACAGCGCGCCGACTATGACGGGGAGGAATGCCGCATACAAACCATATTGGGCGGGCAGGCCGGCGAGCTGCGCATACGCCATCGACTGCGGAATCAGAATCAGCGCGACCGTCAGGCCGGCGATGGCGTCCGTCCTGATCGTATTCCTGCGCAGCGGGAACCAGCGCAGAAACGGAAATGGACGCGAAAGGTATCTCGATAAGGCAAGCGGCATGGTCGTCGCTTTGATTATACGTTGAAGCAGCGGCGCTGCCGACTCTGCCAGCCTCTGCCTGACAAACAGGAAGGGAACCCGGACGCGCAGTTGCGCTGCCAGGCGTTATCGAGAATCAGCCCGCTATAGCGTGTGAATACGACATGCCGCGGGAGGCCTTCGTGGCATGGAACTTCAGCCCGGCGCTTTGCGCGGAGCCGAAGGAACTGTGCAGTACCATGCCGCGTTCGGCAACGTGTAACCTGCCGATGCAAACTGGATACCGAGCAGGACAAGCGGCAGCCATAACTACCTCGCGCGCTTCTTTCCTTCCTCTTCGCAGAGGGCGCGTTAGGGCGGCGTGGTACTCGTCAAGTCGGCTGGACCGATGCGCTTGGCCTAACGTCTAGCGCGCCCCGAAACCATGCATGCCGCCGCCTGGTCTGCCCATGCTGCCTCCCCCTGCCGGCCCGCTCATGCCTCGGATAGGTGCGCCTGATCCACTGCGTACGCTGGCTGCCGGCATACCTGCTTGC
>JBGTFJ010000160.1:0-2282 GCA_041747355.1 Burkholderiales bacterium | reverse complement strand
CATTGCACGCCGGCAGCAACTCGGTTATGCCCTCGTCGCGCAGCACCAGGTCGGCAAAAAAAAGGTGATGGTTGACGACCACGACGTCGGCCGCCAGCGCCTGCTTGCGCGCCTCCATCACGAAGCATTCCTTGTAATGACCGCACTCCCCGCCGAGACAGTTGTCGCGCGTCGACGTCGCGTGCGACCACACGGCGGACGTTTCCGGGACTTCGCTCAAACCGCCTTTGTCGCCGGTCCGGCTGTGTTTGGCGTAGCGCGCAATGGCAGCGATATGCAGTGCGTCATCGCGGCTGGCAAAGCGCCCATCTTCGACGGCACGCTCCAGATGGTGTCGGCAAACGTAATTGGCGCGGCCTTTCAGCAACGCAACGCCGACCGGAATTTTTAACGCGGCGCGGACGATCGGAATATCGCGATGGAACAACTGATCCTGCAGATTTTTGGTGCCAGTCGAAATGATGACCTTGGCGCCCGACAACAATGCCGGCGCCAGATAGGCAAAGGTTTTACCGGTCCCGGTGCCGGCCTCGGCAAGCAGGATCGAATTCTGCTCGATCGCCTCGGCGACCAAGCGGGCCATCTCGATCTGCTGCGGGCGAAAGCGGTAATCGCCGACGGTTTGCGCCAACGAGCCGTCGGCGCAGAAGACCGCATCGAGGTCGGTCATGAGGCGGCGCCTAGGATTGCGGACTGAAGATTGAGGATAACGATGGACTTGCGGACTAGCGCAGCTGTCGACTTCAGTCCGCGCAGTTAGGGCGGCTTTGATGCCGTCCTGACCTACATCTGCATTTGCACGTAGTTCTGCAGGCCGACTCGCTCGATCAGGTCCAGTTGCGTTTCCAGCCAGTCGATGTGCTCTTCTTCGTTGTCGAGTATGTTCTCGAACAATTCGCGTGATACGAAATCGCCGCACGATTCGCAATACGCAATCGCCTGCTTCAGCGTCGTGTGGCCGAGCATCTCGAGCCGCAGATCGCATCGCAATACTTCGGTAACGTTTTCGCCGATGAAGAGCTTGTTCAGATTCTGCAGATTCGGCAGGCCTTCGAGAAACAGGATGCGTTCGATCAGCATGTCGGCGTGCTTCATCTCGTCGATCGATTCCTTGTATTCGTGATCGCCGAGTTTCTTCAAACCCCAGTTCTTGTACATCCGGGCGTGCAGGAAATACTGGTTGATCGCCGTCAACTCGTTACCGAGAACGGTATTCAGGAATTCGATGACTTTGCTATCGCCTTTCATGTCGCGCCTTTCCTCTGATCAGTGATCGGTGCAGCGTAGCAGAAAGTCGATGGGATGAAAAATGCGACGGCGCGGCTGCTGTCAGCTCTGAGCTTGTGCCTTGAAGGAAGTTGCCTGATTTGAAATCAGGCGGCAGTGCGCAGCTTGGTTTCGACCGTGATCGGCTCATTCCGCAGCGTATCCTGCAGAACGTCCTCGGCATAACAAGCACAGCGGCCGCAGCAAGACGCGATGCCAAGTTGTTCGCGCAGATCCTGCAGCGAACACGCACCTTGTGCGACGCATTCGCGGATCTGCTGGTCGGTTATGCCATAGCAAAGACAGATATACATGCGTTAGCAGCCCGGCGCTGAGCAAATGGTTTTCAGAGTCATGCCCGCTCTGGAAAGGTTCGCGATCACTTCGTAGCGAATTTTTTCACTGCCGGGCAAGTTGCGCAAGGTGATTTGCGCGATTTGTCCAGGTCGAGACATTCCAGCGACTTCTGCACGCAACATACCGAGCGGCGGCAGGCGACCACCGGAAGCCGGGAACGGTTGGCGGCGTCGCGAAAGCTTTTCATTACGTTATGCCCGAGGAAATCCGTGAACAGGATGACGAGATCGGTATTGCTCGGCAGACCGGTGAACTTGCGCTGATGCGACGCGTTGCGCCCGCTGACATGATGCGCTACGTGTATGCCAAAACCAAGCAGGGTTTCAGGAATATTGCCTAATCGATCCGCGCCGACCACCAGAGCATTCATGCTGTCGCACCCGTATGTTTGGTGACTTAATAATAATCGTTCTCGACAATTAGTCAATAGGAATCGTTATCATTCGTTATTGCATTTACGAAATCGGTTTGCTACGATGCGTTGGAGATGCCCTGTGCTGGACGCTCACCGATCGCTCTCCGACCTTCCCAAACTTCAACAAGAATGACGCAGCATCTGGCTACCGATAGAGTCGAATCCTCGTCCGGAAACCATTCTTACTCGATACCCTTTTCTCTGGGCACTCTGGTTTCGGTAATCGCTGTGCATGGCGCCCTCC
>JBGTFJ010000159.1:0-8328 GCA_041747355.1 Burkholderiales bacterium | reverse complement strand
GAGTATTACCCCGGACGCAAGCAGGGAGGCCGCATGGCTAGTCGCGCTGATGCGCAGCCCGGTCGTTGCCCAGGCGGAAGAGCGCGACGCCCAATCCACAAGCCCCCACGCGTATCAAAGGACGTTTCGGCCGCTCGTGCTCGACCAGGGCGGTCTGCTCTATCTATACCGTTATTGGAATTACGAAAGAAGGCTGGCTGCCCGGCTCCTGGATCTCGATTGCGTGGAGCTGCTTGGTAGCAACGAAGCGCGTGAGCAACTGCTGCGGCAACTGTTAAGGGAAACAACCGTGGCGCCTCCTGAGCGCGACGATATGCCGCGCAGCAGTGCTCACCAGGACGAGCTGCGTCGGGCCGCGGCCACGGCACTGACGCGGCGGCTGTGCATCATTTCCGGCGGGCCCGGAACCGGCAAGACGACGACAGTCGTCAGGATTCTCGCCATGTTGTTATCGCTCGCGCCCGAACTGCGCATTGCCCTGGCCGCGCCGACCGGCAAGGCGGCGGCGCGCATGCACGAGTCGATCCGGCGCCAACTCGCGGAATTGCGCGTCGCCGACCACGTCAAGAGCCGGCTGCCGAGTGAGGCGTTTACGGTGCACCGGCTGCTCGGTTATCGGCCTGGCAGGGTGCAGTTTCTGCATGATCGCGAACGGCCGCTCAATTTCGACGTCGTCGTCGTCGATGAAGCTTCGATGCTCGATTTAGCGCTTGCCGCGAAGCTGCTCGATGCGCTACCCGGGCACGGCCGTCTGATATTGCTCGGCGACAAGGATCAACTGGCTTCGGTGGAAACCGGCGCTGTTTTTGCCGAGATTTGCGCAGCGCGAGGATCGAATGCCTCGCCCGACGTATCGCAGGAGACGATCGATTCGTCGGTGCACGATCGCGGCCTCGCGGATAGCGTAATCTGGCTGACGCGCAGCTTCAGGTTCAGCGCGGCCGGCGGCATCGGAAAACTGGCGCGCTGCGTTAACGATGGCGACGCCGGGGCGGCGCTCGCGTATCTTGCGACCTCAGCCGCGGCGTCGGCGGCTGGCCTACAGTGGGAAGGAGCGGTTCCCAAAGCGTCAGCTCTCGCCCGGATTCTGATCGAAGGCTACCGGGACTACATCGATGCCTGTATCGATGCGATTCGCGGCGAGGTGGCGCCGGCTGCCGTTCTCGCCGCATTCGAACGCTATCGCGTCCTGTGCGCCGTCCGCGAAGGCGAGCAGGGCGCGGCCGAACTGAATGCCTGGATAGGCGAGCGTTTCCGCGCGGCACTGGCGCAGGATCCTAGCGCCTCGGAGTGGTTTCCCGGCCGGCCGGTGCTGGTCACGCGCAACGACTATGTCGTCAAGGTATTCAATGGCGACGTCGGTGTTGCGTTGCCGGCGCCGGGCGGCGATCTGCTCGTCCATTTTCCGACCAACGATGGCGGCACGCGTACGATTGCCCGGGCGCGGCTGCCCGATTGCGAAACCGCTTTTGCGATGACCATACATAAGGCGCAGGGCTCCGAATTCGATGGCATCGATATCGTCCTGCCCGTGGGCGACAACCGGGCCCTGACGCGCGAACTGCTTTATACCGCGCTGACTCGCGCCCGCAACCAGGTACGGTTGTGGGCGACGCCTGATATCGTCGCGGCAACGATCGAGCGGCGCACGCAGCGCTATTCCGGTTTGGCGTTACGCTTGCGCAAACGAACGAACGCTATCCGGGATGGAGAAGTCCAGTGACGGCGTTGGCTTGCAGCGGCGCCGAGCCCCCGCCCAGCTATCCCTGATCTATACTGTCGATTCCGATTCGGCTCCGCAGATCCGTGCCTCCTGTGTTCAACGTGCTAATGGTGTACTCGTGGTGCACTTGCACCTACTGCCCCATTTTCTGCTGCTGAATGCACATCCTGCTAAGTAATGACGACGGCTACTTCGCGCCGGGGCTCGCAATGCTGGCAGAGACGCTGGCCGAGGTTGCCGACATCACCGTAGTCGCGCCGGAACGCGATCGCAGCGGCGCCAGCAATTCGCTGACCCTCGATCGGCCGCTGACCGTGCGCAAATCGCATAACGGTTTTCTGTTCGTCAACGGCACGCCGACCGATTGCGTTCATCTCGCGGTCACCGGCCTGCTCGAAGATCTGCCAGATATGGTTATCTCGGGCATCAATCATGGCGCCAACATGGGAGACGACACGATCTATTCCGGCACCGTCGCCGCGGCGACCGAGGGCTTTCTGCTCGGCATACCATCGTTTGCCGTTTCGCTGGTCAATGAAGGCTGCGGCAATTACCGCACGGCGGCACGCGTCGCACTGGAAATGGTCAAGCGCTTTTCCGAACGACCGCTGCAGTACGCGGCGCTACTCAACATCAATGTTCCCGACGTCGCGTATGAGGCGCTGCAGGGCATCGAAGTCGTGCGCCTCGGCAAACGCCACAAGGCTGAGCCCGTGATCAAAACGAACAGTCCGCGCGGTGACACCGTATACTGGATTGGCGCCGCCGGTACCGCGCAGGATGCCGGTGAAGGCACCGATTTTTTCGCGGTTGCGCGAAATGCCGTGGCGGTCACGCCGCTGCAGATGGACCTCACGCAATTTTCGCAATTGGACAGTTTGAAGCAATGGCTGGCGCCGGTTCCCGTTTGAGCGACGCGTGCGCCGCCAACGTTTATCGAATCTGCGCGCACCCAGACCGCGTATATTCAATGCAGGCCGGTACTAGGCGGCGCGGCTGGAACATGATCGCGGTTCGTCCTGTTTGTTATTTTCGATGTGGTCGGGCGTTGATTACCGCTCGCAGCGACCTCGGGTGTGTTTCAGTAGACGTCAAATGACGCGAACCGGCAAATCGGGAGACGTTGTGCACAAAGCCATGGCGACAATAAAAAACGACCATACCGGCATCGGCATGACATCGGAGCGCACGCGCGCGCGCATGATCGAACGCTTGCGCGCCGCCGGCATTACGGATGAAACCGTGCTGGCGGCGATGGCGCAAGCGCCGCGTCATTTGTTCATCGACGAAGCGCTCGCCAGCCGCGCCTATGACGATGTGTCGCTGCCGCTCGGCTTCGGTCAGACGATTTCGAGTCCGCTGGTGGTCGCGCGCATGGCGCAGTTCGCACGCGCCGGAAAAAAGCTCGGCAAGGTGCTCGAAATAGGCACCGGCTGCGGATATCAGACGGCGGTGCTGTCGCGCCTGGCGGGCGCGGTTTATTCGGTCGAGCGAATCGCCGGCTTGTTGAGCCAGGCGCGGCTGCGGCTGCGCAATCAGCGCATTGTCAACGTCAAGTTGAAGCACGCCGACGGAACACTTGGCCTGCCGGATGCGGCGCCGTTCGATGCCATTATCGTGGCTGCGGCAACGCGCGAAGCACCGGCAGCGCTATGCGAACAACTTGCGATTGGCGGAAGGCTGGTTTTTCCGCGCGGCAGCAATGAACAATTGCTATGCGTGATCGAACGAAAAGCACGGGGATTTACCAAAACGGTTTTCGATGCTGTCAAATTCGTTCCGCTGTTGCCGGGGACAGCCTGATGGGGTCGCAATTTTCCGCAACTGACGGGCAAACCAACGCGATATGAGCAAACTGCCGAGGCAGCCGTTTACCCGCTCCGTGCGGCGGAAAGCAGGGTCCGCCTGGGCGCCGCTGTTCACGGCTTTATGGACAGCTTTGCTGTTGACCCCAGTCGCCTGCACGCAAACGAGGGGACCGGCGCCAGTCGTCGACCGTTATCCGTCCGCGATCAAACCCGCAGTCAAACCGAAATCGGATCCGCAAGCGGCCATTGCGGAGACACCAGGCTTTTACGTCGTCAAGAAAGGTGACACGCTGTACAGCGTTGCGCTCGAGCACAATGTCGATTACCGCGATCTGGCCGAATGGAACAACATCGACCAGACCCGGGTCATCCGGATCGGTCAGCAGTTGCGTATCGCGCCCCCTGCCGGTGACGCCGTAACTACGCCCATGCAACCAGCGCCGCCGGCGGGTTCGTCGGCAGCGAATCCTCAAACAAATCCATCCGCGCCCGGCATATCGCCGGTCAGCCCTGGGGTAGCGCCAGGCGTATCGGCCAACGCGATCAAGGTTCAACCCAAAGCCCGCAAATTGCCGTATTCCGATCAGGCGCTTGCCGGGCTCATGACGGATTTGCCGAAGCCAACGCCCGGCCCGCCCATGGGAACGACTACGGCCAAGGCCGAGCCGTCGATCACACCGCCATCGGATCCAAAAGCGCCAGCCGGGAAAGCGCCGAGCGAAGCTCCCGGCGCAGCCGCGGCTGAAGCGGACGAAGAGCGCATCGACTGGGGCTGGCCCGCCGAAGGCAAGATCGTCGCCGGTTTCAACGAAGGCGACAATCTGAAAGGTGTCGATATCGCCGGCAAACATGGCCAGGCTGTCATCGCAAGCGCACCCGGCCGCGTTGTATACAGCGGCGCCGGTCTGCGCGGATATGGCAAGCTCGTCATCATCCGCCACAACAAAACCTACTTGTCGGCGTACGCGCACAACAGCCAGATTCTGGTCAAGGAAGGTCAGTCGGTCGCCAAGGGGCAGAAGATCGCCGAGATGGGAAATTCCGACGCGGACCAGGTAAAGCTGCATTTTGAAATCCGCCGGCTCGGCAAACCCGTAGATCCTGTTAAATATCTGCCAGGCGCCAAATCGTGAACGATTTTCCGGAAGACGAACTGCTGGGAGCACCCGACTTCGCGCAGGACGGCGAGTCGCCGACCGCCATGGACGCTGGCGGGCTTCGCCTGGACCCGGTTCTCGACGCGATGCAGATGTATCTGAATGAAATAGGCAAAAACGTTTTGCTGTCGGCCGATGACGAGTTGCTATTCGCGCGCCTCGCCAAGTCGGGTGACTTTTGCGCGCGCCAGAAAATGATCGAGCACAACCTGCGGCTGGTGGTGAACATCGCCAAGCATTATCGCAACCGCGGCGTAGCACTGCTCGATCTCATCGAGGAAGGTAATCTCGGCTTGATGCATGCGCTCGAGAAATTCGATCCCGAGCGCGGCTTTCGGTTTTCGACTTACGCGTCGTGGTGGGTCCGCCAGAATATAGAACGCGCCATCATGGCGCAGTCGCGTACGATCCGGCTGCCGGTCCACGTTATCAAGGAGCTGAACACCATTCTGCGCACGCGACGCCAGCTCGAAACCGGATCGGATCGTGAGCCAAACGCTGAAGAAATCGCGTGCAAGCTCGGTTGCACCGCGGCCGACGTGCGGCAATTGCTCGGATTGAACGAGCGCATGCTATCGCTCGACTCGCCGCTCGATGTTGAATCCGCCATGTCGGTCGGCGACGCGATAGCCGACGATAACGCCGCGACGCCCGATGCGCAGCTCGAGCAAAGCCAGATCGAAACCTACGTCGTCAACTGGCTGAGTCAGCTTTCCGAAAAACAGCGCGGCGTGATCGAGCGCCGCTATGGTCTGAACGGGTGCGAGATCTGCACGCTCGAACAGCTCGCCGAGTACCTGAGCGTGACGCGCGAGCGCGTGCGCCAGATCCAGATGGAAGCGTTGGGCAGCCTGCGGCGGATTTTGAAGCGCAACGGGTTGTCGCGCGACGTGCTGCTATAGCGCTGGTCGAAACGAAGTCGGCAAAGCGTGTGGACTCCATCGCCGCCAAGGTTCGCTAACGCCAGTCTGAGATAATCGTTCCCGACATGCAACCAGCGATTTCCGATCGATTGGCGGTCGTGCGCGGCACCATTGTCGCACTCCCGGTCGACGCGATCGTCAATGCCGCGAACAACTCGCTGCTCGGCGGCGGTGGTGTCGACGGCGCGATCCACGCCGCCGCTGGGCCGGCGCTGCTCGAAGAATGCCGAACGATAGGCGACTGCCCGACCGGAGAAGCGCGTCTGACTGGCGGCTATCGTCTGCCGGCCAAATTCGTCATTCACACAGTCGGGCCAATCTGGTCCGGCGGAGATCGCGGAGAAGCCGAATTGCTTGCCGCCTGTTACCGCAACAGCCTGCAGCTGGCAGTTGCTACGGGCATCAAAACCATCGCGTTTCCGGCGATCAGCTGCGGCGTCTATGGTTACCCGATCGATCAGGCCGCCGCTATCGCTGTATCGCAATGCCGGCAATTTCTCGCCGGTGATTCGAGCATCGATGGGATTTACCTCGTTTGCTTCTCCGATCCTCTCCTGCACGCGTATCAGGCAGTGGCCGCAAAGGTCTCGACATAGCGGAAAGCGTTGACCGGACGTCGGATTTCCTCGGGCTACGAAGCCGGTTTGCCCCATAACTCTTCGAGCCACTTATCGCGGCCGCAGCTGAAGCGGTAGTATTTATAGCGAACCGGATTCTTGATGTAGTAATCCTGATGGTAATCCTCGGCCGGATAGAATTCGGTTGCGGACACGATCTCGGTCACGATAGGTTTCTTCAGTTTTCCCGATTTTTCCAGCGCCTGTTTCGATTGCTCGGCGAGCCGCTTTTGTTCCTCGCCATGGTAAAAAATCGCGGTCCGATACTGACTGCCATGATCGCAGAACTGCGCGTTTGCGGTTAGCGGATCGACGTTGCGCCAGAACACATCCAGCAATTTTTCGTAGCCGATTTTCTTCGGATCGTAAACGATTTGCACGGCTTCGGCATGACCGGTTCGACCGCTTGACGTCGCTTCGTAGGTCGGGTTTTTGGTTTGCCCGCCGGTGTAGCCTGACGTGGTCGATATCACTCCGTCGAGCTTGTCGTAAGGCGGCTCCATACACCAGAAGCAACCGCCGGCGAAAGTTGCCCTAGCGAGTCCATCTTGCGACGACTTGTTCTGGTTCCCGCTGTGCGCCGGCACCAGCGCCACTGCAGACCAAACTCCAGCGAGCGCTACGAGGGCGACAAATAGTTTCGTTCTCATTATTTCTCCAATTCGTTAAATATAGGACCGCGTACGACCTGCAGTGTTTGCGTCCGTCACAGCAAAGAGCCAGCGATCCAGTAGTCGCCGCAGCGGGCTCGAACATACACGGCATGCTCAAGCCGCTCGCTACTGCCAATAATCTGATAGATTTCTATAGTCGAAAAGGAGACGACGATGCTGGCCGCCAAACCTGTTGGCCCTGAAGCGGTAAATCACTGTCGCCGGCTGATTCGCCTCCGGCGCGTTGAATACATAGGTCAGGCGGCCGTCGCGCGCTTCGACACTATCCGGCTCAGGAACGACGCTTTGCATCTCGACATTCTCGAAAAAATCACGATTCAGCGACAACCGCACTTTACCGCCGGAGATCTGTTCAGGCCTGATGTGGACGATGTAGACAGAATGAACAAAGCACGCATCGACGAAGCCGATATACTCGAAGCGGCGCGCGAAATACAGGGGCTGGAGCGCATTGATCAGATCACATACGCGGTGCTCGAGCGCGGCGGCCATATCACCGTCGTACCTATCGACAAAAAAGCGTAACGCGGCGATTTGCTATCCGCCAGCTTCCACAGCAGCAACCTCTCGATCGCGCAATCGCTGCGCGAATACGGTCGCGGCATTGCCGGCGGTCTCCTGGTCAGCCTGCCGCTGCTGTACACCCAGGAAGTCTGGCATGCCGGATTCAGTTGGCATCCCGCCAAGCTGATTCTTTATGTTGTCGCCACCTTTGTATTGCTGCTCGGCTATAACCGCTATGCCGGTCTGCACAGTGATGCAAGTTTCGTCGAAGTCGCCATCGATTCGGTCGAGGAAATGGGTCTCGGCATGCTGATCGCCGCGCTCGTTCTGTGGCTGATCGGCCGCGTTACACTGGACGGCGAGATTGGCGAAGCGATAGGCCAGATAGTGATGGAAGCGATGCAGGTTGCTGTCGGCGTTTCGATCGGCACGGCGCAACTGGGCGGCGGTAGTCCGCAAGCCGAGCCGGATAGATCGCGCGGCAAAAAACAGGAAAACGGCCTGAAGAAGGACGAGGAAGGGGGTTCGGCAAGCGAAGTGGAAACGCTGTCTCGCGAACGCCAGGATGCGCCCGGCTTTCGCGCGCAGGTGGTGATCGCCGTTTGTGGGGCAGTCCTGATTGCAGGGAATATCGCGCCGACCGATGAAGTCACGATCATCGCGATTGCGAGTTCGCCATGGCGCATCCTCGGGCTGGCCATGCTGTCGATTGCGATCGCCACTAGCATTCTCTATTTCAGCGAATTTCGCGGTTCCAAACATCTGAGCAGCGATCGAACCCGGTTGAATATCACAACCGGCGCAGTCCTGACTTATGCGATCGCTCTTGCGACTTCGGCAGTCATCCTGTGGTTTTTTGACCGTTTCGAAAATAACGCGATCGGCATCTGTATCGCCCAGACCGTGGTCCTGGGCGTCGCCG
>JBGTFJ010000158.1:0-5651 GCA_041747355.1 Burkholderiales bacterium | reverse complement strand
TCTTGACTGACGGCTCCGGCTGCGGCGTCGGCTCGACAGCAAGCGCCGTTTCCGCCGGATCGCGTTTGACGAACACGCGTTTTTTGCGCACCTCTACCTGAATCGTGCGCGCGCGCCCGGTGCTGTCGGCTTTCTTGATCTCGGTGGTCTGGCGGCGGGTAAGCGTGACCTTGTTCTTGCTCTCCTTGGCGCCATGCACGCGCCGCAAATAGTCGAGCAACTGGGTCTTGTCCTGTTCGGTGAGGACAGTGCTTTCAACGAGTTTCTTGTTTACCCCGGCCGCCTGCAGCTGCTCAAGCAGCACGGTCGGCTGCAAACCCAGCTCGCCGGCGAATTCCACGACATTAATCTGTGCCATTACCGAACTCCTAAAGCGCTGATGTCTTTCCTGCGTCTTTCAATCAAAGCTGCATCTTATGCAAACCACGGCGCCCGCGCGGTCATGATCAACTGCTTGGCGCGCTCGCTGTCCATGCCGGTCATCTCGACCAGATCGTCGAGCGCCAGATCGGCGAGATTTTCGATCGTCGTCACGCCCTTGGCGGCAAGCTCGCGCGCCGTCTGGTTGTCCATGCCCTCGAGCGTGAGCAGATCCTCGGCGTTATTCTCGACCCGCTCTTCCGAGGCAATCGCCTGCGTCAGCAGCGAATTCCGCGCACGACTGCGCAGCTCGTTCACCGTATCCTCGTCGAACGATTCGATTTCGAGCATTTCGTTCAGCGGAACATACGCGACCTCTTCCAGCGTCGAAAAACCCTCCTGCACCAGAATATCGGCGACTTCCTCGTCGACATCGAGCTTTTGCATGAAAAGCGCGCGCACTGTGGCGAACTCTTCCTCATTCTTTTTCTGCGATTCCTCGACCGTCATCAGATTGATTTCCCAGCCGGTCAGTTCCGACGCGAGCTTGACGTTCTGACCCGCTCGGCCGATCGCCTGGGCCAGATTGTCTTCATCAACGACGATATCCATGCTGTGCTTTTCCTCGTCGACGACGATGCTGGAAACTTCGGCCGGCGCCAGCGCATTGATGACGAACTGCGCCGGATCGGCCGACCACAGAATGATGTCGACGCGTTCGCCGGCCAGTTCGCCGGTTACCGCCTGCACGCGCGAACCGCGCATACCGACGCAGGTGCCGATCGGATCGATGCGCGGATCATTCGATTTGACCGCGATTTTTGCGCGAGAACCCGGGTCGCGCGCGGCCGCCTTGATTTCCAGCAGCCCCTCTTCGATTTCCGGCACCTCAAGCTCGAACAGCTTGACCAGAAACTCGGGTGCGATGCGCGACAGCACAAGCTGCGGGCCGCGCGTGGCGCGGTCGATCCTGGACAGAAAGGCGCGCACGCGATCGCCCACCCGCAAATTCTCCTTCGGGATCATCTGGTCGCGCGGCAGCAGCGCTTCAACGCGACCGGATTCGATGATCGCGTTGCCGCGCTCCATGCGCTTTATGACGCCGTTGACGAGATGTTCTTTGCGCAGCAAAAAATCATTCAGGATCTGCTCGCGCTCGGCGTCGCGAATCTTCTGCAGAATCACCTGCTTCGCCGTTTGCGCGCCAATGCGGCCGAATTCCACCGGCTCGAGCGGCTCTTCGATGTAGTCGTTCAACTCGGATTCCGGATCGCGCTGCTGCGCTTCGCTCAGAGCCATTTGCTGCAATGGAACTTCGACCGCGTCGTCGGCGACAACCAGCCAGCGCCGGAACGACAAATGCTCGCCGGTCGCGCGATCGACTTCGACGCGCACGTCGATATCCTCGGCAAACTTTTTCTTGGTGGCCGAAGCGAGCGCGAGTTCGAGTGCGCCAAACACGATTTCCTTGGCGACGTTTTTCTCGCGTCCCAGCGCATCGACCAGTAATAAAATTTCGCGACTCATCTTTATCTCCAACTATAGATCGGGCGCCAGCCGGGCTTTTTCAAGATTGGCGAACTCGAAACCAAGCGACTCGCCATCCATCTCGAGCTGCAGCACGCCGTCGGCGGCTCCGCGCAGGATGCCGACAAAATTCTTCTGCCCAGCCTGCGGAACGCGCAACCTGATGCGCGCCTTCTGTCCGGCATAACGCACGAAGTCCTCGGGCCGGGTCAGCGGCCGATCAAGCCCCGGCGATGAAACTTCGAGCCTGCTGTAATCAAAGCCTTCGACCGCGAGCAGACGCGTCAGATGATTGCTGACCAGGGTGCAATCATCTATGTTCACACCGTCGGGTTTGTCTATGAAAACACGCACCGCGCGCCCCTGCCCTGCGCTTTCCAGCGCAACCAGCTCATAGCCGAGGCCAAGCAACGCGGGCTCGATCGATTTACGCAAATCCATGCGCGGAACAGAAGACTGACAATCGCAAACAAAAAATGGGCTGGAAGCCCATCGGAAATTTAACCTGCGGATTCTACCAAAATTGCGTGCTGATTGAAACAATAAGCGCCATTACCAGCGTCTCAACCGGGCTGTTTGTGGCGAGCCGGTCGAACCGAACTGGTCGAACCATTACGGTATTCACTTTCGACGAGCTCGAATGCTTCAATCGAGAGGCAAACGTTCCTTTTGCTACTTTACGACAGCATCGCTAAGGAGCCCAGTAGACCTCTACTGGCGTCCGCCGCTGACCGAGCAAAGCTCGCAACGGCATTTCGTGTACCGGACCGTGGTCCAGGGCTTCCCGATATCGCCGCCATTTGCGCTCTCCCTCGAGATGCAGGATCAGGAGCCCGGTATCGACCAATGCTGCCAGCGTCTGGCTCATGCGCTGATGCGGCGCTGAGGGCGGACTGACCGCGACGCAGCAAGCGGCGCTATTCATATCGAGCGCCATGCCGAGCTCCGGGACGCCCGGAAACAATGAGGCAAAGTGACCGTCGTCGCCCATGCCGAGAACGACAACGTCGAATGGCCGCGGCAACTGGCCGAGCACGTCCGAGCATTCGTGCAGCCCGTCATAAGGCGTAGGCGCCGCGTTTTTCAGTCCGACGAATCGCGCCCTGCCCGCTTCGCCTTGCAGGAAGTGTTTGCGAACCAGACGTTCGTTGCTGTCGGCCGCCGTGGGCGAAACCCAGCGCTCGTCGGCCAGAGTGACGATGAGTCCGTCCCATTGCAGCGACCGCTGGCCCAATTGCTCGAAAAACCTGATCGGCGTGCGACCGCCCGAGAGGACGAGCGTTGCCCTTCCTCTGGCTGTCATCGCGCATGTCAGTCGATCCGCTACCCGTTGCGCCATGTCGGACGCTAGAGTCGCGCCGTCATCGAAACGGTGCACGACAGGCGCACTACCGCCATCGCCGACTTCAGCCGACGATCCAGCGGCGTTGTTCGATACTCGAGAGTCGCTCAACTTTCCTCGTTCCAGTGATAACCGTCGCGCCCGATCAAGGCGCTTGCGGCAGCCGGCCCCCAGGTGCCGGCACTATACGGCTTCGGCGCATCCTCACCGGCATTCCAGGTATCGAGGACAGGCTCGATCCATTGCCACGCCGCGGTCACCTCGTCACGACGCATGAACAGCGTGAGCTTGCCTCGAATAACGTCCATCAACAACCGCTCATAAGCGCCGGCCTCGTGCGTCTTGAACGATTCCCTGAAATCGAGATTCAGGCTGACCGGCTTCAAGCGCATTTCATCGCCCGGCACTTTAGCCATCAGATACAGCTTGACGCTTTCGTCAGGCTGCAGGCGTATGACCAGCCGGTTCGACTCGATCGCATTACCCGTGTCGAAGATCGAATGCGGGACCTCGCGAAACGTTATGACAATTTCCGACAGGCGCTGTTGCAACCTTTTCCCGGTGCGCAGATAAAAAGGAATACCGGCCCAGCGCCATGAATCGAGCTCCGCTTTCAGCGCGACGAAAGTCTCCACGCGGCTGTCCGGCGATACATGCTCTTCTTCGCGATAAGCGGGCACGGCTTTACCATCGATCACGCCGCCGCGGTATTGACCGCGTACGGTTTTCGCCAAAGCCTGCTGCCCGGAAAGCGGCCGTAGCGCACGCAGAACCTTCAGCTTTTCGTCGCGCATCGCGTCGGGCTCCAGACTGTTCGGCGGCTCCATGGCGATTACGCACAGCAGTTGCAGCAAATGGTTTTGCACCATGTCGCGCAGCGCGCCCGAGGTTTCGTAATAACTGCCGCGCCCGCTCATGCCAATCTCCTCGGCGACGGTGATCTGCACGTAGCTGATCCAGCCGCGCCGCCACAGCGGTTCGAACAGCGTATTGCCGAAGCGCATGGCGATCAGGTTCTGCACCGTTTCCTTGGCCAGATAATGATCGATACGAAAAATCTGGCGCTCATCGAACACCGCGCCGACTTCGTCGTTGATACGGTTGGCCGAGGCGAGATCGCGGCCAATGGGTTTTTCCAGTACGACGCGCGCGTTTCTTGTGACCAGTCCGGCGGCATCGAGATTCGCGCAAATTGACCTGAACAGTTCCGGCACGGTCGCTAGATAGAACACGCGCACGCGCTCCTCGCGGCCTTCAAGTTTGCCTGAGAGCGCTTCATAATCGCCGAATTGCTTGGCGTCCATCGCGCAGTAGTCGATGCGCTCGAAAAATCCGTTTCGATCGTCGTCCGCCCAGTCGTTGGCTGGAATGTGCTTGAGCAGATTTTCTTCTACGATGGCCAGGTAAGCCTCGCGTGTGAGATTTTGCCGGGCGACGGCCGTGATGCGGCCATTCGGGAAATCCGGATCGCGGTGCAGATAGTAGAGCGCGGGCAGCAGCTTGCGCATCGCCAGATCGCCGCTGCCGCCGAATACGATCATGTCGAAGCTAGGGGATGGCGATTGAGTCATCATAGATGCGGGTAGGTGGATTGTCGGGAATCGTTAAAGTGTTTGCTTTTCAGGTTTGCCGTGAATCGACTATGGCACAGGACATTCACCACACGGACTATACTAAACAGTTACTCGACCTGCCGGCAGGCGCACTCCTTCCAGACAAGCAATTCACGCTGTGAGTTTCCCCAGACTTGATTCGACACTGATAGACGTCACCGAACGCATACGCGAACGCAGCCGCGCAACACGCTCCGCTTATCTGCGGCGTATCGACGAAGCCGCGAAATCGGGACCGTTGCGCAAGGGTTTGTCCTGCACGAATCTGGCGCACGGCATGGCGGCTTTGCCGCCCGAAGCGAAAGCGAAGATACGCGACAACGCGCGCGTCAACATCGCGATCGTCTCATCGTACAACGATGTGCTATCGGCGCATCAGCCGTTCGAGCGCTTTCCGGAAATCCTCAAGTCTGCCGCAAACGAAGCCGGCGCAGTCGCGCAGTTCGCGGGGGGCGTGCCCGCCATGTGCGATGGCGTGACGCAAGGCCAACCCGGGATGGAATTGTCGTTGTTCTCGCGCGATGTGATCGCCATGAGCACCGCCATCGCCCTGTCGCACAATCTGTTCGATGCCGCGCTGTGCCTCGGCATCTGCGACAAGATCGTGCCGGGGCTTCTGATCGGCGCGTTGAGCTTCGGTCATCTTCCCGTCATCTTCGTCCCTGGCGGACCGATGCCGACCGGTATCGCCAACGATGAGAAAGCGCGCGTGCGCCAGCTTTTCGCCGAACGAAAAATCGATCGCGAAGCGCTGCTCGAAACCGAAATGAAGTCTTATCATGCGCCGGGCACGTGTACCTTTTATGGCA
>JBGTFJ010000157.1:0-2342 GCA_041747355.1 Burkholderiales bacterium | reverse complement strand
CACAATAGCGAGATTACTGGCGGTAACGCGAAGCCCATCTTTCCATCTTCTGCGTTATCCGAAAACGCGGGCGATCAAGCGAAGCGGAGACCAGCGCGAACGCTCATCTGAGCCCTGCCTTCAAGCGTGAATCAGCGGCATCGACGCGATGAAACTTGCCACTTGGAACATCAACTCGCTGACGGTGCGTTTGCCGCACGTGCTGGATTGGCTCGCCGCCAATCAGCCCGACGTGCTCTGCCTGCAGGAAACCAAGTTGACCGACGACAAGTTTCCGTCCGCCGAACTGGGTGCGGTCGGCTACCGAGCGGTATTTTGCGGGCAGCGTTCGTATAACGGCGTTGCGATTCTGAGCAAGTTGCCGGCAGCCGACGTTGTTTGCGCGATTCCGGATCACCCTGATGAACAAAAGCGCGTAATCGCCGCCACCGTCGACGGTGTTCGCATCGTATGCGCGTATATCCCGAACGGCCAGACCGTCGATTCGCCGAAATACCAGTACAAACTGCAGTGGCTGACCGCGCTTAATAGCTGGGTGATGTCCGAACTCGGGCGCCATCCGAAGCTAGCGTTGCTCGGCGATTACAACATCGCGCCGGAAGACCGCGACGTCTGCGACCCCGCCGGTTGGGAAGGCAACGTGATGGTCAGCCCGGCCGAGCGGCGCGCGTTTCGCGATCTGCTCGATCTCGGGCTCAAGGACAGCTTCCGGTTGTTCGAACAGCCTGAAAAGTCCTATAGCTGGTGGGATTACCGCATGCTCGGTTTTCAGCGCAATCAAGGGTTGCGCATCGATCATATCCTGGTAACGCCCGAGCTCGCGGCAGCCTGCCGGTCATGTGTGATCGACAGGGCGACGCGCAAGCTCGAACGGCCGTCGGATCATGCGCCGGTCATGGCCGACATCGAAAATCCAGTCAAGGAAAAAGTTCTCTTCCCGCCGCCGGCGGGAATCCAAGTTGTCTAATTTATCCGACTGAGAAAACTTCTGGATTACCGCTTGCGCGTGTCTTCGCGGGAATAATGGCATGGCAACCATGGCGCGGGATTGATCCGCTCGCTGATGTCCGTTTCTGATTTCGCTAGACGACCAAACTATGAAGGAGACAGCTTGCGTATCCTGATTCTCGGCGCCGGCGGTATAGGCGGTTATTTCGGTGCAAGGTTCTGCAGCGCGGGAGCCGACGTTACGTTCCTGGTGCGGCCGGCGCGCGCCGAGCAGTTGGGCGCGCATGGGCTTCGTGTCGTCAGCCCGCTCGGCGATGCGCATATCGCAGCGCCGAAGGTCGTTACCACCGAAAGCTTGCGGGACAGGTTCGATGTCATCGTGCTCTCGTGCAAGGCTTTCGATTTCGCGTCCGCCGTCGATGCCATCGCTCCCGCTGTCGGCAGCAGCAGCGTTGTAGTGCCCTTGTTGAACGGCGTCGCCCATCTCGATGCTCTGGACCAGCGATTCGGACGGCAACAGATTCTGGGCGGCGTCGCCCATTTGGCCCTGACCTTGACGCCGTCGGGAGAGATCAGGCACCTGAACAATTTCCACCGCCTGATCGTCGGCTCACGCACCGAAAACGTCAGCGCATGGTTGCCACCCCTCGAAAATCTGCTCGCTTCCTTGTCGCCGGATTTTCGCGTTTCCGAAAACGTCGAGCAGGATATGTGGGACAAGTTCGTGTTTTTGACTGCCCTGGCCAGCGCGACTTGTACGATGCGGGGATCGGTTGCGGATATTCTGGCGACGGCCGGCGGGTTCGATTTCATCACCGGCTTACTGAAAGAGTGTGAAGAGATCACGATAGCGTCGCACCACGCGCCCGATCCCGCACAGCTTGCGGCCTATCGCGCCCAACTGACCGACAAGGCTTCGGCGCTGGCTGCATCGATGTTGCGCGACATCCAGGCGGACAAGCCTACCGAGGCCGATCACATCCTCGGCGACATGCTCCGTCGCGGCGTTGCCAACAGTGTGTACCGGCACCGCTTTTGCGAATCGCGTACTCTCATCTGCAGGTGTACGAACGGCGCCGTTCCGGATCGGAATAAGATGAGGAAGAACCGCCAGGGCTGTCATTCCCGCGCAGACGGGAATCCAATGTATTGGTAATAAAGCGACCGGTTCCCACCCCCGATTTAAGCATTCGAGGGCAGGCTCTGCGCGGAAATGACGACGTTTTGCGGTTGTGATTGGGAAATGCGGCGCCCGGGTCTGCTCCTGGTTGCCTCTCGTTTCGCCGCCCCTTTCCGTTACTCCGGTATCTTCAGCGTCGCATCCTCGAACTTGATCAAATCTTCCGCTGCCGGCGTGTGCGCGATCGGCGGCACGTTCGCGTTGCTGATCTGCG
>JBGTFJ010000156.1:0-5954 GCA_041747355.1 Burkholderiales bacterium | reverse complement strand
CAGGCCGCCGGTCTCATCGTGATCGGTCAATGCGAACGCGCGAGCGCCGTTGGCCGCCGCGCGGCGAACGACATCTGCCGGCGCCATCAGACCATCGGAATAACGGGAATGACAATGGAAATCTATGTAAAGCATGGCGTGCTGCTGCGACTAAGAGGCATCAAGGTGCATTGCCTTGAACCGGGGCGCCTGCGATTAGGCGCCGACTGTAGGAACATGATTTGCATTGCCAGTCATCGCGATGATACCGAGGAAAACGACTATGCGCAGCCTGAGTTTCCACCGCCGATTTATTTCCCCATTCCTTGCGCCACGTTCGCTTTTATCACGCTCCTCCAGCCGCCGCTCATTTCATTCTCTGATGCTCGCCGCGCCATTGCTTTTATCCGGCCTGCCCGCCTACGCCGCGTTGGAATGCTCCGCGAAAAGCGGCGCTGCCAAAGTCGCTGTGCTCGAACTTTACACTTCGGAAGGCTGCAATAGTTGCCCGCCGACCGATCGCTGGGTCAGCGGTTTGCGCACCGGGAACGTGGTGAACGAGCGCGTAATCCCTCTCGCGTTCCATGTCGATTACTGGAATTACATCGGCTGGAACGATCCCTTCTCCGACCGGAAATACAGCGAACGCCAGCGCACGGTCAGTTCACGTCAGGCGTCGTCGGTCATCTACACGCCGCAACTCGTGCTGAACGGCAAGGATTTGCGTGGCCAGCAGCACGGCGATTTCACGGGCATGCTCGGTAAAATCAACCAGAACACGCCCGAGGCAACGATCAGCCTGACGCTGAATCGCGCTGATCCCGCGCGCTACGAAGTCAGCGGCAATGTTGTGGTCGCGAATCCCGAGCAACAGAAGCACGCCGAGGCTTATGTCGCGCTGATCGAGAATAACCTCGTCAGCGACGTCAAGGCCGGCGAAAACCGCGGCGTCACCCTGCACCACGATTTCGTCGTCCGCGAGCTCGCGGGTCCGTTCAAAACCGGCGCCGACGGCATGACTGTTCTGAAGAACACGTTCAACGTGAAACGCGACTGGAAACCTGCTGATACCGCGCTGGTCGCCTTTGTACAGAACGCGAAAACCGGCGACGTGCTGCAGGCTTTGGCTTTGCCTGCCTGCAACTAGCCCCTCGATTCAGCCCCTTACCGGGGGACTCAGTTTCGCCGCATTCGTGCGCCTGACGTTGCGTTCGAATTTGTCCCATGCGCGATCTCCGCGCAAAAACTGCCAGGTCCCGCGCAATCCGGCGTAGATGATGATCGGCCTGTACAAGAACATATCGAGCGGGCTCAGGAGAAGCATGCGGACGTTGTCGCGCAAACTGTAATCGCGGTAGGCCGCGTCGTGCAGGGCGATGGAGACGGTCGTCGGGATCGCGTTCGCGAAAACGATGAATCCCAACATCGCAAGATAGACCGGCCAGTCCACGAGTCCCAGCCCGATCGCGAATCCGAGCGTGACGAAGGATACCGCCAGCATCAGTGGGCCTAAGGCCTCGAAGAAGACGTAATACGGGACGCCGATCATTCCTACCGCACCGTAACTCGGGCGAAAGCACATATAGCGATACTGCCAGACTGTTTCGAGCATGCCCTTTTGCCACCGCGCCCTTTGGCGCACCAGCGCCGAGGCGGTATTCGGACCCTCCGTGCGCGCGACCATATCGGGAAGCGACAAGATGCGATAGGGTTTTCGCTCCCGACGAAATTTCTCATGTATGCGGAACGTAAGCTCAATATCTTCGCAACTGAAATGCTTGCCGTACCCTCCGAGCTCGATGATCAGGTCGCGGCGCCAGATAGCGAAGGCGCCCGAGGTGCAAAGCATAGAGCCGAAACGGCTCCAGGCGAGGCGGTTGGCGACGAACGAGCGCAACAGGTCGAGATGCTGAAAGTTGCTGAGCAGGTGATGATCCAACGTTCGGCTTCCGTTTCCGGGGCGGCCTTCGGACTCGGGTTCGAGACTGACGCCGAACAGGCTGGTCACGCCTACGACCTCGGCGGGATTCTTTGCCACCAGCGACATCGATTTGAGAAGCGCATCGGGCATGTAAACGGTATCGCCGTCGACTGAGCAGAGGTACGGATATCGCGCGAAATTGAGTCCGCAGTTCATCGCATCCGCTCTTTTGCCGCCGTTCTCTTTATAAACCACGACCAGCCTCGGATCCTTGCGGCTTTTGAAGATGCCTCTCACGGGCTCGCAGGGCACCATATCGCGGTAAAAATACTCTCCTGGTTGAAGATCGTATTCGCGCTGCAGCAATGAAAGAGTGGCGTCGGTCGAACCGTCATCCACCAGGATAAGCTCGAACTCAGGGTAACTTTGGCTAAGCAACGAGGCGACCGATGCGAGGATCATGACCTCTTCGTTGTAGGCGGACGCGATGATGCTGACGGGAATCGTATATCGGGATCGCCGCAGGCCGTCGTAGTCTTCGACTTCCTGCTGCCGTCCGCGGTATCGGCTCTCGAACATCGAGTGGACCAGCAGCACCAGCACGAAGATGAAGAGCGCCACCACATAGACGAAGCACACGAAAAACGCGAGCTCGACGGATGATGTCAGCAAGTCAGAGGCCATCATGGCTATTTGAGATTTGAGAAATTGGAGTTGGATTTCGGCAGAGCGTCCTCGAATTTCGGCTGGCGATTCCGTCTGCGCGCACCCCTTGCTGATTTTGGATCTCTCGACGGTGGCAACTTCAACAGCACCTCCGCGGCACTATCTCTGGCAAAAGTGTCGGGCGAGTTAAGTTGCGCCACTACGACCTTTCGAACTGCGGGCCCCATATCAATCAGCGCTTCACGCGCCGCAAGGCGTACCCCCCATTTGCGATCCGCGAGCAAAGGCGTGACCGAACTCGCCAGCTCGACCTGCGCCAGGTTGCCCAGTGCGCGCGCCGCATTGGCCCGAACGAAATCTACGGGGTCATCGAGCAGCTTTAATGCAGCCGGAGCCGCATACGACCCACCTACGGTCCCGAGCGTCTTTGCGACGGCCTTTCTCACGCTGGCGTCCGGATCGTGAACCAACAACGCGATCAACTGGCCAATGTAGTCTATATCGCGATACCGCGCGAGCAGCGACACCGCCCAGTAGCGCACCTGAGGAGATGTGTCAACGACCAGAGGCAGCAAAAGATCCGCCAGAGGAATCGTGAAATGATCCAGCTGTGTCGCAATACGTGCGGGTGAGTACCAGCTTCGACATAGCGCGAGAACGAGAATTTCGGCGGCTTGGCGGTCCTGTAATCTTCCCAGCAGAACGACTGCGGCTCCAGCAATATCCCGGTCCCTTTCGGTAAGTGCTTGCCGGAGGAGTTCGTGGATTTGCGGGCTTCGGATCCTCGTCACAACGCTTAGCGCCGAAACGCGGCGCCAACGGTCGCCACGATAGCGAGCCCCCGAAGCTTCCTTGAGCAACTGAGCCGCTCCCCACCTGGACAGGATTTGTGCGGATAAAGCCTCCGATACCCACGGTGGTTGGGAGACATCCGCAGAAATGCGGTAGATCAGCGGGCGTGGAAACCGCGCAAGCAGGCCGTGAACTTCACGAGGTTTCTGAAAACTCAGGAGCGCCGGCACCGAGTCGCCGAATATTGTTTGTGCTTCACGCAGGGCGCGTAACCTGAAGTCGTGCAAAAGGCGGTTGAGAACGACATACGCCGATAACCCCAACCACAGAAGAAAAGTTAAAAGAAATAGTACAAAAGAGACCTCGAAGCGATTCAAAAAGATCTCCTGTAAGACAACCCCAGGCTGCGCTGGCGATACGCGGGATCCTCCCGGCCGACGGTGAAGTCGAGACGGACACTGTTGCGATCGTCGAAGCGGTATCGCGTATTCGCGTTGATCGCCCAACCCCGGTTTCCCGCGGCCCCGGGAACGTTCACCGCATCGAAAAGGTTATCGCCATAAGCAACAGTACCGCCGTAACTCAATGCGGAGCCGTCGTCCCAGAGACCCCGTAAGGAAAAGACACGGATCGGCCGTTCGAGAGGCAGACTCCTGCCGTATGACGTCCTGATCTCTAACTCACCTTTGGTGAAATACTGGATGCCCGCCAACGACCCGACATGGCTACGCGACTGCTCAAATTCACGATAAATATAGCCTGCCTGCCCGACGAACGAGCCAAAGAGCCGGCGGCTAATCTGGGGTTCGACGAAGAACTGCGTAACGAAGTCGGTGTCGACGCCGCCCCCGGCCTGGCCGATGATTGTCCAGTCGCCTAACCGCCGGTAGCCCCCGGCGCTGATCAGCCCATCGGTCTCGCTCTCGCGCGTCTGGCTCTCGCCCGCTACGAAAAACCCGCCGACAGACGAGTCCCGATACGATGCCTGAAGCCGATTGGTCCACCAGGTCTGGCTGCGATCGTTGACAGTAACAAAGGAAGGCTCCGTTCCCACGTCGATAGACCAGCCGTCCTGGGCGACCGCGACAACCGGGAAAGCCCCGAGGCTGATGACGGCGGCAAGTGTCTGCGTGACTCGGCGAAACTCTGGCGTTGACATAGCGATACTCCGTCGGATTTCCGGTTATTTTGCCCAGACCATCGTTGGTTCGTGCCTTCCCGAGCTTTCATAAGAGCGCTACTTTTAACGGGTGGACCTTATGCGCGTCAATTCCTGGGCGAGGAGGAATCTCGGAATGGAACGAGATTCGGCTCACACCGGAATGACGGATACAACCAGAAGAAAGCCGTTCGACGATGGATTGCCTCCCGATGTGCGCATGTTTTCCATTAGAAGCGCGTCCCTGTGGAGCAGCAAGGCAATTCTCTTTAATTATAAATCTCTTTTTCGCTCGTTATCTATAACCTTTCCAGATCGAATGCCATGCATGCTTGCTAACGAGACAGCGCGAAACCCGCTGCGCACCGGCACGTTACGTTCTCTTTTCGAATCCTGACGCCTACTAATCCCTGCCGCGATGTTGTCGCTTTCGGTGAGTCGAGTATGCGAAACTTTCAGACCATGCATTTGAACGCGATCGAAATCACCAGGCTCAGCAAACGCTACGACGACGCGCTCGCAGTCGATGCGCTCAGCTTCACTGTGCGCCGCGGCACGACTTGCGCGCTGCTCGGCGGCAACGGCGCCGGCAAAACGACGACGCTCGCCATGCTGCTCGGGTTGCTGCTGCCGTCTTCCGGTCAGATCACGATTCTTGGCGAAGACATGCTGCGCCATCGCTATCGCGTGTTGCCGCGCATGAATTTCACTTCGCCGTACGTCGATCTGCCGAAGCGGCTGACCGTCGCCGAAAACCTCGCCGTCTATGCGCGCCTGTACGGCGTAATCGGGATCAAGGCGCGTATTTCGAAGCTGGCTGACGAACTCCAGTTCGAGGAATTTCTGGATCGCGCTTATGGCACCTTATCGGCCGGCCAGAAAACCCGCGTCTCGGTCGCCAAATCGCTGCTCAATGAACCCGAACTGCTGCTGCTCGACGAGCCGACCGCCTCCCTCGATCCCGATGCCGGGGATCGCGTGCGCAGCTTCCTGATCGATTACCAAAAGCGCACCGGCGCGACGCTGCTGCTGGCGTCCCACAACATGCCCGAAGTCGAGCGCATGTGCAGTGACGTGATCATGCTGCGCGCCGGCCGCATCGTCGACAGCGGGACACCGGCAGCACTCATCGCACGTTATGGCCGCGCCGATCTCGAACAGGTTTTCCTCGCGATCGCGCGAGGACGGCAATGAGCTGCGGGCTGCGACAGACGCATGAGTGCTTTCGCAACACTGCTGGGTCCGGCACGGCGGCGCAAATGCACCCGCATTTTGGTACATAAACGCTGATGCGGCCGATCGACGCAGCCGAACGCCGCCTGCATCGGGCGCCGTCCTCGTTTTCCGTACAACGCATTCTTGCCATGGTGTTGCGCCACGTTTACCTGATGCGCAAATCGTGGCCGCGTCTGCTCGAACTCGCCTATTACCCGTCGG
>JBGTFJ010000155.1:0-2697 GCA_041747355.1 Burkholderiales bacterium | reverse complement strand
AGCTGAGGATGGGCGGCGCGCTGGACCAAACGCCCGGCCGCGCTGAGGATATCAGCGGCCGGGTGCACGATTACGCGCGAGCCCATGGCTACACGCTTGATCGGGCGCAGCGGCGTGCGGTCAAACATTTCCAGCGGCTTTCCGATGATCTCGTCGCGGATCGAAAAAGCGGAACGAGCCTGTTCGGCAGGCTGCTTACCGGCCAGCGCGATATCGCCGGCATCTACCTGTGGGGCGGCGTCGGCCGCGGCAAGAGTTTTCTGATGGACGGCTTTTTCTCGCTGGTCCCGATCGAACAGAAGCGGCGTATCCACTTTCATCGCTTTATGCAGGAAATCCATCACAGCCTGCGGGATTTGCAAGGCACCGCCGAGCCGGTCGCCGAAGTCGCAAAAAACATGGCAGGCAAAGCGCGTTTGTTATGTCTCGATGAATTTCATGTCGTCGATATCGGCGATGCGATGCTGATGCGGCGTTTGCTCGAAGAATTGTTCGAGCAAGGTGTGGCGATCGTTGCGACCTCGAACCGTCACCCCGACCAGTTGTACCAGGATGGCCTGCAGCGCAGCCAGTTTCTGCCGGCGATCGATCTGCTGAAAGCCCGGCTCGATATCGTCAGTTGCGATGCCGGCGTCGATTATCGGCTGCGCGCGCTCGAAAAGGTCGAGATCTATCATGAGCCGCTCGACGATGCGGCGGAGCAAAGTCTGGCCAACGCGTTTCAGGCTATCGCCGGCGAAGAGGGTATACGCGATTACGAACTCGATGTCGATGGCCGCATCCTGCGCGCGCGCCGTCATGCCGATGGCGTGGTCTGGTTCGACTTCGATGTCTTGTGCGACGGTCCGCGCGGCCAGGCCGACTACATCGAACTTGCCGAAAATTACCATACCGTGCTGGTGTCCGGCATTCCGCAATTCTCGGCGGAAGAAGGTGACTTGCGCCGCCGCTTCACCTGGCTGATCGACGAGTTTTACGATCGCCGAGTAAAGTTGATCGCATCAGCCGCTGTAGCGATCGATCACCTGTATGCGGGCGAGGCCGGAATCGAATTCGAGCGCACGATCAGCCGTTTGATCGAAATGCAAACGCGCGAATACCTGGGCCGCGAACGCCTGTCTTAGCACAACCTGAAGGAAAATCATGGAAAGTTTCAAGGCCTATAGGATATTCAACGAAGACGGCAAGTCGCAGGGGCGGTTTGTCGAAACCCGGCTCGATGAACTCGATCCCGGCGAAGTCGTTTTGAAAACTGCGTATTCGAGCGTCAATTACAAGGATGCGCTGGCGGCGACCGGTGCCGGCAAGGTCATACGCCGCTTCCCTTGCGTAGGCGGCATCGACGTCAGCGGCACGGTCGTTTCATCGACCGATAAACGATTTCGGGAAGGCGACGAGATCATCGCCACCAGCTACGACCTCGGTGTCGCACGCGACGGCGGCTACTCGGAATACGTGCGCGTACCGGCCGACTGGACGGTGCCTCTGCCGCAAGGGCTGAGCCCATTCGACGCGATGGCTATCGGCACTGCGGGATACACGGCCGGCCTCGCCGTTCATCTGATGCAGCAGAACGATCTCAAACCCGAGCACGGCAAGATCGTGGTCAACGGCGCTACGGGGGGCGTTGCCAGCCTCGGCATCGATATGCTTGCCGGGCTCGGTTTCCAGGTTGCCGCGATCACCGGCAAGGATGACGAGCACGATTATCTGAAAGGGCTGGGCGCGAACGAAGTCCTGTCCCGCAGTACGGTCGAAATGGGCACGCGTCCGCTCGAGAAAATGCAGTGGGCCGGCGCCCTCGATTCGGTCGGCGGCGAAGCGCTGGCGTGGCTGACCAGAACCATGCAGCAAAATGGCGTGATCGCCAGCTTCGGCAATGCCGGAGGCATAGAACTGAAGACAACCGTGCTGCCGTTTATTTTGCGCGGCGTGCGCTTGATCGGCGTCGACTCAGGCTATACCGCAATGCCGCTGCGCCAAAAAATCTGGGAAAGGCTGGCGAGCGATCTGAAGCCCAAGCATTTGGGCGAGATCGCGCATACGATAGCGTTCGATGAGTTGCCGGGCGTTTTCGACAAATTGTTGAAGGCGGAAATGAAAGGCAGGACGGTGGTTAAAATAAGTTCGAGGTCATGAGAATATGTGTCTCGACCAGCGGCGGCCGGAAAGGTAGCGAGTCGTGAGAGCCAAACGGCGAGACCGCTTCTCCTCCGAGGTCACGCTCAATCCAGCAATGGTTAGTGCCTTTGCCCATTCCGTCGGCGACACAAACCCGCTGCATCATGACCCCGGGTTCGCCGCGTCCACCCGCTACAGGCGTCCCATCGCGAGCGGCACGCACACCAGCGCGCTGCTGCTTGGACTTACGGCATCGCACTTCTCCGATGGAGGAGCGATGGTGGGCCTCGAGTTCTGGCTGAAGTTCAGGCGCCCTGTCTACGCCGATGAAACGATAATTCTTGAGTGGCTGGTTGTGAAGGTCACGCCAAACCAGAAGCTCAAAGGCGACATCGTTGAGTTGCGGGGTCGCATCAAAGGTCAAGACGGTCAGACGGCGCTTGGTGCGAAAGGCAGAGTCCTGGTCACCGATCATTCGCAGAGAGAGTCATGACGCCGAAACCGTCGTCGCAGTCGACGTTTCACCAATGTCCGAGGATCGCCAGAGAAGAAAATGACCACCTATAAAGATTTTCA
>JBGTFJ010000154.1:0-12437 GCA_041747355.1 Burkholderiales bacterium | reverse complement strand
GCGCGGAACCGTCGCCGTGCCAAAAGCCAGCGCACCGATCGCCTGCGCGCCGCCGACAGTGAATACGCGATCGACGCCGCATAATGCAGCGGCGGCGAGCACCATCGCGTTTTTCTCGCCATTCGGCGTCGGCACGGTCATGACGATCTCGCCGACGCACGCAACTTTCGCCGGCAGCGCATTCATCAGAACCGAAGACGGATAGGCGGCGCGGCCGCCGGGCACATAAATCCCGACGCGGTCGAGCGGAGTGATCTGCTGGCCGAGTATGGTGCCGTCGGCTTCGGTATACCGCCACGACTGCGCGATCTGTTTTTCGTGATAAGCGCGCACGCGTTCGGCCGCGCGTTCGAGCGCATTGCGCTGGGCGACCGGCAATTGGACAAGCGCCGCCAGCAACTCCGATTGCGGCAATTCGAGTTCGGCAACCGAAGCAGCCGGAATGCGATCGAAGCGCTGCGTATATTCAAGCAATGCCTCGTCGCCGCGCGCTTTAACGTCGCGAAGAATGTTCGCCACGACGGCCTCGATGGCTTCGTCCTGCGCGCTATCGAACGCCAGCAACTGCGCGAGTCGGCCGTCGAAATCGGCATCCTGACTCGACCATCGGTTGATGTTTACACGGTTCTGCATGCTGTTATACGGGCGTAGTGGCGTGCGCGAACGCATCGAGTAGCGGCTGTATCTGCGCGCGCTTCAGCTTCAAAGCTGCCTGATTGACGATCAGCCGCGCTGATACCGGCATGATGTCTTCGACCTCGCGCAGATTGTTCGCGTGCAGCGTGTTGCCGCTGGAAACCAGATCGACGATCACATCGGCAAGACCGACCAGTGGCGCCAGTTCCATAGAGCCATACAGCTTGATCAGATCGACGTGCACGCCTTTCGCGGCGAAGTGTTCGCGCGCCGTCTGCAGATATTTGGTCGCGACGCGTAGCCTGGCGCCGCGCCTGATCGCCGATTCGTAATCGTAATCCTGTGCCGTGGCGACGACCATGCGGCAACGCGCGATTTGCAGATCGAGCGGTTGATAGAGGCCGACGGCACCCTGCTCGGCCAGCACGTCACGACCGGCTACGCCGAGATCGGCAGCGCCGTAGCGGACATACGTCGGCACATCGGACGCGCGGACGATAATTATGCGCAGGTCGCTGCGATTGGTCGGCAAGATCAGCTTGCGCGAACTTTCCGCGTCTTCGGCGACAACGATGCCGGCCGATTTCAGCAGCGGCAGGGTCTCGTCGAAGATGCGCCCTTTCGACAACGCGATGGTCAGGTCGCTCATTTTTCAATGCACACGGCGAATGTTTGCGCCGAGCTGCGACAGCTTGTCTTCTATGTGTTCGTAGCCACGATCGAGGTGGTAAATGCGGTCTATCGTGGTTTCGCCGCTCGCCATCAAGCCGGCGATGACGAGACTGGCCGATGCACGCAAATCGGTCGCCATAACCGTAGCGCCGTCGAGTTGGCCGACGCCCTTGATCACGGCAGTGTTGCCCTCGACTTCGATGTCGGCGCCGAGCCGGCGCAACTCCTGGACGTGCATAAAGCGATTTTCGAAAATCGTTTCAGTCACGATTGCGGTGCCGGCGGCCATGCAGTTCAAAGCCCTGAATTGCGCCTGCATGTCGGTCGGAAACGCCGGGTACGGCGCGGTGCGAAGATTGACCGCGCGCAGAGGGCCGTTTTTCCGGAGACGGACCCAGTCTTCGCCACATTCGATCCTTGCACCGGCTTCGAGCAGCTTGTCGAGCACGGCATCGAGCATGGCGCTTCGTGTATTCACGAGCGTGACGGCGCCGCCGGTCGCCGCGGCTGCGACCAGAAACGTTCCGCTTTCGATGCGATCGGGCATGACGCGATAGCTCGCTCCGTGCAAATTCGCGACACCTTCGATCGTGATCGCGTGACTGCCGGCGCCGCTGATTTTTGCGCCCATTGCGATCAGACAATTGGCGAGATCGGCCACTTCGGGTTCGCGCGCGGCGTTTTCGATCAGGGTGACGCCTTCAGCCAGAGTCGCCGCCATCATCAGATTTTCGGTGCCGGTCACGGAAACCAGATCCATGACGACGCGCGCGCCGCGCAGACGTCTGGCGCGCGCGTGAAGATAACCGTGCTCGATCGCGATTTCCGCGCCCATCGCCTGCAGGCCCTTGATATGCAGGTCGACCGGACGCAGCCCGATCGCGCATCCTCCTGGCAGCGAAACGCTTGCCTCGCCAAAGCGCGCGAGCATCGGTCCGAGTACCAGAATTGCGGCGCGCATGGTCTTGACCATCTCGTATGGCGCGACAAGATTTTCGACGTCGCGGCCGCTCAACTCGACAGTCGCATCAGCGCCCGAACTGCGCGGGCTGATGTGGACGCCGATCTGCTCGAGCAGCCTGATTGCGGTCGTCACGTCGTGTAGTCGCGGCACGTTGCTCAGGGCCAGCGTATCGGCCGTCAGCAGCGATGCGCACAGTATCGGCAAGGCGGCATTCTTGGCGCCCGAAATCCGCACTTCTCCAGACAGCGGCATACCGCCCTGGATGGCCAGTTTGTCCATTCAGGATTGCGACAAAATCGAGGATCGCAGCAAATTCAGGCCTCGCCTGCGCTCTGCTGCCGCCATTCTTCAGGCGTGTACGTTTTCATCGACAGCGCATGAATTTCCGCGCGCATGCGATCGCCGAGTGCTTTATAGACCGTTTGGTGCTGACGCACGCGATTCTGGCCGCGGAACGCGGCGCTGACGATGACCGCTTCAAAATGCTGGCCATCGCCTGCGACGGCGACGAAGTCGCATTCGAGACTGGTTTCGATATAGCTTTTTACGGTTTCAGGTTCGAGCATGGAAATCGTCAAAGGATGGCTGTGCGTCTATCGGCGGAGCTTGTAACCGCACTTCAGCAAACGCAAGGTGAGCAAGGATAGAGCAAAAAAAGCCGTTGCGACAACCGCCGCGCTGAAATACGGCGAAACGTCGGAGACGCCGAAAAATCCGAAGCGGAAGCCGTCTATCATGTAAAAAAAAGGATTGAAATGCGAAATCGCCTGCCAGAAACCGGGCAGCGAATGAATCGAGTAGAACACGCCGCTCAGAAATGTCAGCGGCAGGATGATGAAATTCTGGAACGCCGCGATTTGATCGAATTTTTCGGCCCAGATACCGGCGATCATGCCGAGCGCGCCGAGCAAACCGCTGCCGAGCACGGCGAACAGCAACGCCCACAACGGATAGCGCAAGTCGAGCTGCACAAACGGCAGCGTCAGTACGACAACTCCCAGCCCGACCGCGCAGCCGCGCACCATGGCCGCCAGCACATAAGCCAGAAAAAATTCCCAGTACGACAGCGGCGCGAGCAGCGTAAAAATGATGTTGCCCGTCACTTTCGACTGGATCAGGCTCGATGAACTGTTGGCGAACGCATTCTGCAGGATCGCCATCATGGCCAGGCCAGGAATCAGAAACGAGGCATAGCGCACGCCGCCGAAAACCTCCACGTGTTCTTCCAGGGCGTGGGAAAAAACCAGCAGATAAAGCAACGCCGTCAGCACGGGCGCCATCACGGTCTGGACGCTCACTTTCCAGAAGCGCAGCAGCTCTTTGTAAAAAAGCGTGGCGAAGCCGGTCATGGCCGCACTGCGATCATTGCCGGCTCATGATCTGCAGAAACACTTCCTCGAGATCGGGCTGCTGCAATTCCATTTCCTGCACGGCGATGCCGGCCATTCGCAAACCGGCCATGACACGTTCGATTTCGGCATAATCCTCGATTTTCAAAGTGGCGCTTTTTTCGCCTGTGGCGATCCGCATCGGTTGCAGCGCCGGTGGCAGTTCGTTGGGTTTCAACCACAGCTTCAAGCGCCGGCCCGACACGCTATTCAGTAGATTTTGCGTGCTGTCCAGAGCTACGATCGCCCCGCGCTTCAGCATCGCAATACGGCCGCACAGAATTTCGGCTTCCTCAAGATAATGGGTAGTCAGCACGATCGTATGCCCATCGCGATTCAGTTTGCGGATAAAGCCCCACAGCGCCTGCCGCAATACGACATCGACACCGGCCGTCGGCTCATCGAGCACGATCACCGGCGGCTTGTGTACAAGTGCCTGCGCAACCAGCACGCGGCGCTTCATGCCGCCGGACAGGGCGCGCATATTGGTATCGGCTTTGTCGGCGAGATCAAGGTGATGGATGACTTCGTCTATCCAGCTCCGGTTGTCGCGAATGCCGAAATAGCCCGACTGTATCGTCAGTGCCTCGCGCACCGTGAAGAACGGATCAAACACGAGTTCTTGCGGGACCACGCCAAGCCGCCGCCGCGCGTCGCGGTAGCGGCTGACGACATCGAATCCCATTACGGCGAGAGTTCCCGAATCGGCCAGAGACAAGCCGGCGAGAAGATTGATCAGCGTCGTCTTGCCGGCGCCGTTCGGCCCCAGCAGACCAAAAAATTCGCCTTGAGCGATATCGAGATCGATGCCGGCGAGCGCAGTCAGCGTACCAAACCGCTTGCCCACGTTTCTGATTTCGATCGCGGCGGTCATGCAGGAAGAGATCGCGGTGGGGATTAAAGCGAGCGACGAAGCCGGGGCCAGAAAGAGACGATGTTGCGAGCCGAGGAAAGCTCGCCATTGCCGCAAGACTGATGGGTCAGCCTGCCGGAATTAACTCCAGGACGTCATACAGGCTTGCCAGGCTGCGCAGATTTTCCGGCAGATTCGTAAAGCGCAGACGAACCCCGTGCCGTGCTTGCGCGGACCGCTGCCATTCGAGGAGAAGACCGATGGCCGATGAATCGACTTCGTTGAGCCCGCCAAGATCGACTTCGCGAACTTCCGGATCCAGCTTGGCGCGGCCCGTTTCGATGAGGCCGGAGACATTGTCTATGGTGACCGCCCCGACGATGCCGATAGTGGCGCCGTTTCGCACGATTTCTGCATTGGCTTCGCCAGCTACTCGCTTCATCTGGATCCCACGTGAACTAACCTAGAGTGCATACGTAGCCCGCCGATGCGCTGACGGCCGCGTTCGTGGCGAGAATGAGGATCAAGCCCGGCGGGGTTTGCGGATCTCCGCGAATCAACTTTTCAGCTTACCGTTCTTGTCGGCGAGCAGCTTGATCAACCCGTCAACTCCTGAGCGATTGATCTCGTCGCTGAACGTGCTGCGATAGTTGGTCACGAGGCTGATGCCTTCGACGATGACGTCGTACACCTTCCAGCCATCGGCGCTTTTTTCGACGCGATAATCGATCGGAATCGGAACGCCGTCCGGCGTCGTGAATACCGATTGCACGACAGCCTGATTGGCGTCGGGCTTTACGGTCAGCGGTTTTATCTCAAGCGGATCGCCCCGCGTTGCCTCGAGCGCTTGCGAGACGTTCAAGGCATCGGAATACGTCCCGACCAGCAGCGTGCGAAACTGTTTGACCAGATTTTCCCGCTGTTGCGGTGTCGCGTCGCGCCAGCCGCGGCCGACCGCAAGCATGGTCATGCGGGTGAAATTGAAGTGCGGCAACACCTTGGCCTCGACCAGCGCGATGATTTTTTGTTTGTCGCCGGCCTGAATATCCTTGTCCTTCTGCACGATAGCCAACACTTCCTTGGTCGTGCTCCGGATCATCTGATCGGGGGAAACCTCGGCGGCGAGCGCCGGAAGAACAGCCAAACCGGCGATGAGAAGGCTGATAAACACGCCGATGACCGGCAATTTCAAAGCTATCTTCATGTCGTTTTCCTAGAATGAAAAGGCAATGCGGCTTATTCGCCGGGTCTGAATCCAGGTGGCGCAGGTGGCGCGGGCGCCGCCTGCGTTGCTGCACCGGCTCCCGGTGAATCCTTGGATTCGCTCGACGTATTGAAAAGAAATTTCCCGATCAGCTTTTCCAGTACGACTGCGGATTGCGTCAACATCAGCGTGTCACCGGACTGCAAGGCTTCGGGGTCGGCGCCCGCTTCGAGTCCGAGGTATTGCTCGCCGAGCAATCCGGAGGTAAGAATCGATGCCGTCGTATCTTTGGTGAATGGGTAGCGCTTGTCGATACCGATCGTTACCTTCGCATCGAAGCGCTGCGGGTCGAAGCTGATGTCGACGATATTACCGACCACCACGCCCGCGCTTTTGACCGGCGCCCGCCGCTTCAAACCACCGATGTTGTCGAAATGCGCATGTACTTCGTAAGTATCAGACACGCTGATAGCCGATAGGTTTCCGACCTTGACGGCCAGAAACAGCAAGGCGCCGATGCCGAGCGCTACGAACAGGCCTACCCACAGGTCCAGCGTTTTGCGTTCCATTACAGCCCCCGAAACATGAGTGCAGTCAAAGCGAAATCAAGGCCGAGTACGGCGAGTGACGAGGTGACAACCGTACGCGTGGTCGCTCCCGAAACGCCTTCAGCCGTCGGCGGCGCGTCGTAGCCTTCGAATAGCGCGATCGCCGTTATCGCGATGCCGAACACCACGCTTTTTATTACGCCATTGACGATGTCGCGGCGCACGTCGACGGCCGCCTGCATCTGCGACCAGAATGAACCAGCGTCGACGCCGATCATGACGACACCGACGAGATAGCCGCCGAACACGCCCATCACGCTGAACATCGCAGCCAGGAGCGGCATCGAAACAACGCCGGCCCAAAAGCGCGGAGCGACCACGCGAGCGATAGGGTCGACAGCCATCATTTCCATCGCGCTGATCTGCTCGGTTGCTTTCATCAACCCGATTTCGGCGGTCATCGCCGATCCGGCGCGGCTCGCGAAAAGAAGCGCTGCGACCACCGGGCCGAGCTCGCGGACCAGAGACAGTGCGACGATCACGCCGAGCGCTTCCTCCGAACCGTAGCGCTCCAGCGTTTCATAGCCCTGCAGACCGAGCACCATGCCGACGAACAAGCCGGAGACGGCAATGATGATCAGTGACAGAAACCCGCTGAAGTAGATTTCCCGTATGGTCAGGCCGATGCGGCGGAAGCTGGTTGCCGAACTCAGCAATACCAGCGCGAAAAATCGACTGGCGTAGCCCAGGCGCCAGATTCCCCCGACTGCGAGGCCCCCCAAAACGCGCAAGCCACTGGCGACGGCGTCAAGCATAACGGTCGATACTATGCATGCGCCTTTATCATCAAGTCGGCAGCGATTTTGCGCCCGGGGTAATGGAAAGGCACGGGGCCGTCCTCTTCACCGTGCACAAATTGATGGACGAATTCCTTGTCCGAATCGCGCATCTGGCTCGGTGTGCCATGCGCCACGATAGTGCCTTCCGAGACGAAATAAACGTAATCGACGATCTGCAGCGATTCCTGCACGTCGTGGGTGACGACTATCGACGTCGCGCCGAGCGCATCGTTCAACCGCCGGATCAGGTTGCCCACGACACCGAGCGAAATCGGATCGAGGCCGGCGAACGGTTCGTCGTACATGATCAGCATCGGGTCGAGTGCTATGGCGCGCGCCAACGCGACGCGACGCGCCATGCCGCCGGATAATTCCGATGGCATCAAGGCATGCGCATTGCGCAGTCCGACCGCCTGCAGCTTCATCAGCACCAAATCGCGGATCAGCGATTCCGGCAGATCCGTATGCTCGCGCATCTGGAACGCGACATTGTCGAATACTGACAAATCAGTGAACAGCGCGCCGAACTGGAACAACATGCCCATGCGCCGGCGCATGCGATAAAGCTCATCGCGATCAAGCTCGTGCATCACGCGCCCCGCCACGTTCACGTTGCCTTTAGACGGCCGCAACTGTCCACCGATCAGGCGCAGCAGCGTGGTTTTGCCGCAGCCGCTGCCGCCCATGATCGCTACGAGCTGGCCTTTGGCGATCGAAAAATTGATTCCCTTGAGGATTGGCCGCTTGCCGTAGGCGAAACTGACATCGGCGATTTCGACCAGCGTTTGCGGGTTAGCGGTATTTGTGATCAAAGTCCGCGGATTTTAAACCAGATAGGTTCAACAATCGAGTGCAGAGCTTGGCGCCCCTGGCGTCGCGGACACGTCAGCGCCGAAGGCCAGTCTCGGGACGCGCGTTATGCGGACCCGGATCGGCGAGCGAAGCTTTGGCGCGACGACCGGTTCGAGGCGTTGCTCCCGTAATCGGTGCTTCGCGGTAACGTGTCGCAATACCCCGCTCGCTCCGGATCGCTTCGGGCCGCTGCATCTATGATGGCCTCCTGCGTTCTGTCACAATTGTTGATCAATCGGCTTCAAATAGGATTTTCGGAGATATCTTGGAAACGAAAGCCAACGCCAAACCAGATCTGCTTATCGTCGACGACGATCCGCTGATTTCCGACACGCTGAATTTTGTACTCAGCAAAGATTTTGAGGTTTATGTCGCCGATTCGCGCGAGCAGGTCAAAATTCTGTTGCGTCAACTCGACCAGGCGCCGCAACTCGCGCTCGTCGATCTTGGTCTGCCGCCGAACCCGCATCGGCCTGATGAGGGTTTCCGCTTGATCAGGGAGCTTCTCGCCTATTCGCCCGGCATCAAAATACTGGTGCTGTCCGGCCAGAACGACGATGCCAACGCGCGCCATGCGCGCACGCTCGGCGCAATCGAATTCATCGCCAAACCGTGCGATATGGCCGAGCTGAAATCCCTGCTGCTGAAGTCGCTGCAGATAAGCCAGGCAGAAAAGGTCGCCCCGGCGGAACGCGGCATTATCGGTACCAGCCTGCCGGTGGAAAAACTGCGCCAGCAAATCGTTCAATACGCCAATGCGCCGTTTCCGGTTTTGATCGAAGGCGAATCGGGCAGCGGCAAGGAGCTGGTCGCAGGCTCCCTGCATCGCCAAAGCAATCGTGCGGGCAAGCCTTTTCTGGCGTTGAACTGCGCGGCGATTTCGCCGAATCTGGTCGAGCCGACACTGTTCGGCTATGCCAAAGGCTCGTTCACCGGCGCTACCAGCGCGCGCTCTGGTTATTTTGAAGACGCGCGCGACAGCACCTTGTTTCTCGACGAAATCGGTGAGCTGCCTCTCGAATTGCAGGCCAAGCTGTTGCGCGTGCTCGAAAATGGCGAATTCCAGCGCGTCGGCGAAACACAAAGCCGCATGAGCAATGCGCGGGTCGTCGCCGCGACCAATCGCGACTTGCGCCATGAAATCCGCAATGGCCGATTCCGCGCCGATCTTTATCATCGTCTCAGCGTTTTCAGCGTCACGATGCCGAGCTTGCGCGAGCTAGGCGAAGACAAACGTATGCTGCTCGATCACTTTCGCGATTTTTACGCCAGGCAAAGCAACGTCAAGCCGTTCGAACTCGACAAAAAAGCCCTGGATGTCTGGCTAAGCTATGGCTTTCCCGGCAACGTTCGCGAGCTTCGCAACATCGTCATCCGCCTGACCACCAAATACGGCGGACAAAACATAAATGTCGAGCAGTTGCAACCCGAACTCGAAATGGAAAGCAGCGACCCGAATCTCGGCGGATTGCCGGTTGCTCAGGACTTCAAAACGCTGCTCGAAAGCGCGAAAAAGCATCTGCAACTGCAGAAGAATTTCGATCTCGACTTCACGCTGCAGCAATGGGAAAAAGGTTATGTCGAAGCTGCGTTGCTGATCACCCATGGCAACCTGAGCCAGGCGGCCAAGCTGCTCGGCATCCATCGCACCACGTTGTACAGCCGCATGCAGAATTACTCAACGCCTGATACCGAAGCCAGCTAGCCTTGCCAACCCTGGCGGATTCAGTGCATTTGCGGCTGCGGATTTAGCGTCCATGTATTACGCCCACTTCGGCCTTTCCGAGCCGCCTTTTCGAATCACACCTAACACCGGGTTTTTTTTCAGCGGCGGCAGCCGCGGCGCGGTGCTCGACGCCCTGATTTATGCAATCACGCAAGGCGAAGGCATCGTCAAGGTCACCGGAGAGGTCGGCAGTGGCAAGACCATGTTGTGCCGTATGCTGCAAACGCGCCTGCCGGAGTATGTCGAAACCGTTTATCTGGCAAATCCGAACGTTTCGGCGGACGAGATTCTGCACGCTATCGCTTTCGAACTGCAGCTGCCCATCGCCCAGGCTTCCCGTAACGCCGGCCGCCTCGAAGTCATGCATGCGCTGCATGAATACCTGCTCGAACGCCACGCTGCCGGCAAGCAAGTCGTCGTGTTCGTCGAAGAATCGCAAAGCATGGCGCTCTCGACGCTGGAAGAAATCCGCCTGCTGTCCAATCTCGAAACGCACGATCACAAGCTGCTGCAAATCGTGCTGTTCGGCCAACCCGAGCTCGACGAAAATCTTCGAGCACCTAACATACGGCAACTCCGCGAGCGTATCTCGCACAGTTTTTCGCTGTCGCCGTTCGGCACGCACGACGTCGCCGAATATCTGAGCTTTCGCTTACGCGCTGCCGGTTATCGCGGCCCTGATTTGTTCAGTCCCAAAGTCGCCAGCTTTCTCGCCAATGCGACTTCCGGCGTAACCCGGCGGGTCAATCTTGCGGCCGACAAGACACTGCTTGCGGCATTCGCCGAGAACACGCATACGATCACTCTCAAACATGCCAGAGCGGGCGTTCGCGACAGCGAATTCGGGGTTCCGCATCGCGTTTCGGCAAAGTGGGCGGTGGCGTCGGCGCTGCTGGTCGCCGCTGCCGGACTCGCCGCCGCGTTGTTCACTTTTTACGATATCAAGACGCGCCCCACGACGGATCTCGCACGTGAGCCATCGGCGAGCAGCTCTTCAGCCGATCAAGCGCCGAGAGCGACAACAGCGCCGCCTGCCGCTGGGCAGGAGTCTTCCCTTCCGATGAGGGCGCCTTCGGTTGCGCCGCCGGAGGAGGCGCCGACGACCGAAGCCGCTCATTCTCAAGGGCTGGCCGAAGACTTGCTAACAGTCCGTCTCGCAAAGACGCAGGAGTGGCTGAAGAATCAGAACGGCTCGACTTTCAGTATCCAGCTATTGGGCACTGGAAACGAAATTAGTTTGGCAGAATATATAAAGGAAATAAATGGTTACGTAGAAGCAGAAGACATTTATGTGTACCGTACGCGAGCCAAGCGAATCCCGTCGCTGACAGTGCTGTACGGCAGCTACGCGAACCGCGCAGAAGCGAACGCGGCACTTGCGGAACTACCGCCGCAACTGACGGTATATCGGCCGCTGTTGCGGACGGTACAAGGGATACGCGCTGAGATCGGCCTCCATCAACTTCCTTGAAGTGGCGGCCTTGGCGCCGTTTCATCGAAGAGCAGGAAGAGGGAAGTCGAACATGGTTGCAAGAAGTACGGCGAACTGTCAGCGTCACAACCTGAGCAAGAGAAAAGAACGCTCGCGCGGCTTTTCAAGCGCCTATCGGCATTTCTTTCCGTTTTTTGTCAGTTTGCCGATGGCTGTGCTCGCCGGCTGCGCAAGCTATGGTCCCGAAATGCCGATTTCCAAGGGGCATATCGACAAGGAAACGGTCGCCCCCAAGCCTGAAGTAACACCTCCTCCGGTTGCCCGTGGCGCTTACGTGCCGCCGCCCAAACCCGCCGTCAAGCAGCCTACCTACAGCGTCGTCGTCAACGACGTTCCGGTAAAGGAATTGCTGTTTGCCCTCGCCCGCGACAGCAAGCAGAACATCGACATTCACCCGGGAATCTCGGGTAAGGTCACGCTGAACGCAGTCAATGAAACGCTGCCGGCGATTCTCGATCGCATCGCGCGCCAGGTCGATATGCGCTATCGCCAGGAAGGCCATGCGCTGGTCGTCGAGCAGGATACGCCGTTCATGAAAACGTACCGCGTGAACTATGTGAATTTGTCACGCGCCACGACATCGACATCCAGTGTCGCAACTCAGATTTCAAGCACCAGCGGCAGCGGTACGCAAACGGCGGGCTCGCAAGGCAGCCCGGTCGCTGGCGGCACCGGCAACGCATCGAACACCACGGTTACGAGTAAATCGAGCAATGATTTTTGGGATGTGCTGGCGCAGAACATGCGCAATATTCTGGCTTCGACTCAAGCACAAAAACTTTCCTCGGAAGAAAAAATAGCGCGCCTGGATCAGATCAAAGCCGCGCAAACCGAGCGCCTGCAACAGGCCACGGCAGTAAGCAGCGCTGGTACTTCGGCCGCGAATCTGTTCAGTACCGCATTTGGTACACCTTTGCCGATTCCAGGCGATCCAAAAGACGACATTGTCATCAATCCCGTCGCCGGCACCGTCAGCGTCCTGGCGACCGAGCGCCAGCAGGCCTTAGTCCAGCAATATCTGGATGGCGTGACCGCATCGGTCCAGCGCCAGGTGCTGATTGAAGCGACGATCGTCGAAGTGCGACTTTCCGACAGCTACCAGGCAGGCGTCGATTTCAGTCGGCTGGCCATAACCGGGGGCCTGAATATAACGCAGTCGCTCACTCAGGGCAGCTTGTTGAGCCCGCCGAATCTGACTATTGGCTACGTCAATCCGACATCGGCGATCGGGAATATCGCCGCTGCGGTCAGGCTGCTCGAGCA
>JBGTFJ010000153.1:0-5401 GCA_041747355.1 Burkholderiales bacterium | reverse complement strand
GGCCCACCGATCCGCCGCGGCCGTGGAAAAATGAAATCGGCACACGGATGTCGGCGCCGAGACGCGTCAACCTGATCTGCGCTTTGGCCAATTCCCAATTGGACGTCAGGAACCCGCCGTCCTTGTTTGAATCCGAATAGCCGATCATCACTTCTTGCACGCCGCCCTGCGCATTGACGCTGCGCCGAACGACGGGCACGCCGAGAAGTTCGCGCATGATCGCCGGCGCGCTGCGCAGATCGCCGATCGTTTCGAACAGCGGGACCATAGGCAGTACACAGCGCTCGATGCCATCAGCATCGGCGAACAGGCCCGCCGTTTTCGCCAGCAGATACACGCCGAGAATATCAGCGGGAGAACTGGTCATGCTGAGGATGAAGCTGCCGAAAGCTTCGCGGTCGACGCTTTCCCTGAGTTCGGCGGCAAGCCGGAACATACCCAGCGTCTCTGCCTCTCCGGCGGGCAACTCGGGCGCCTTATCGGCAGCCGTCAATGGACGCGCGAGTTCGTCGAGCAGCCAATTCTTCCATTCCTCGCTATCTGTCGCGGGCGGCTCGCTCATGCCGTTCCTGCTCCGCCAAAGTGCTGCGAGCGCCTGATTGGTGCGGGTGGAATTTTCGCGCAAGTCGAGGCGCACAGTGCTGAAGCGAAACGTCTGCACCTCGCGCCGTAGCGGGCGAACCAGCGCATGCGGCAAATCCGTGTGCGTGCTTTCGGCAAGCCCCTGCTCGAGGGTTTCAAGGTCGGCGATCAGTTCGTCGGCTGTCACATACCCAGCCTTCGAAGCTGCTTGCGCCGCGTTATTCTCGAGCGCTGTATCCAGCTTGTTCGACATGCAAACCAGAAACTGACGGAAAAGCTCGCCCGGATTGCGGCTGACAATACCGTCGCCGTCTTTGGCTTCCGCCAGTGCCTGCGCCAGCTTGGCGCGGAAATCCGAAGAAATGCGCGCAGCATTTTCGGTGATCGACAGCATCCGGGCAATTTCCGCGAGCCGTTCGCTATAGCGCCGCAAGCTCGTCAATCGGTTCTCACGCAATGCGCTGCGCGTCACTTCGTTGGTCACGAATGGATTGCCGTCACGGTCGCCGCCGATCCACGCGCCATACTGGAAGAAAGCCGGAATATCAAAACTTTCACCCGGATAGTTTTGCTGTAACGCACACTCCAGTTTATCGAGCAACTCCGGCGTGACGTCGAACAGGTTTTCCTTGAAGAAGTACAAACCGCCGGCGACTTCCTGCGCGACGGTCGGTTTTACCAGACGCAATTCGCCGGTCAGCCAAAGCAGTTCGATCTCGTTACGGACGGCGTCGATCAGCGCTTTGCGTTCGCGGTCGGTCCAGCGCGGCGATTCGAGCTCCAGCAATTGCAGATAAATCTTGCGGTGCTTCTCCAGAACCGTCACCCGTTTCGCCTCGGTCGGATGAGCCGTGATGACCGGACGAACGCGCAGGGCAGGCAGTAACGCGCGTATTTCATCGGCGGAGATACCGGCTTCGCGGGCGCTGGCAATGACGTTGGCAAACGTTCCGCGTACATCCTGGTAACCGCGCTCGCGTTCGATTTCGCGCCGCTGCCGCATCGCAGTGCGCTGTTCGGAGATGCTCAACAATTGAAACCAAATACCTTGTGCCTGCAAGGTGCGCGCCAGAGCTTCGGGGGCTGCTGCGCTGAATGCGCTGCTCTGCCCGCCGCCCTTCAGCGTCGCTTCGATGTCGGGCTGGTGGCTGCGCACCACATCGATCAGCAACGTAAACAGCAGATCGGCTGATTCAGGAATTTCGGTGCGAGTATTGCGCAGCTCACTCATGGGCTAGAAGCAGTAATGGGTAGCGAAGCAACTCACTAATTAGAGCGGTATGGAACCGGAACCCAATCTGTCGCTCACTGCCATACGTCCCAATCTGGGATCGATAAAGAAGAAAGGCAAGCCGACCCGTCGGCTTGATCATAAACGGCATCTCTGGTTGCGCGAGACCTATGCAGCAGCCTTGGATTTTTTGCCCGACATGGCTTTCGCGGCCGTTTCACCAAGTTCGGCCGCGCTCGGTGCAACGAACAAGCCGTAGGATTTCATGATCTCGCCTTTCTCGGCTGCGCTATCCCCGCTGGTCGAGATGATCGCGCCGGCGTGGCCCATACGGCGACCCTTCGGAGCAGTCACGCCGGCGACGTAACCGATGACGGGCTTGCTCATGTTCTCCTTGACCCACTTGGAGGCTTCGGCTTCCTGCGGTCCACCGATCTCGCCGATCATCATCACGGCTTCGGTCTCCGGGTCCTGCTCGAACAATACGAGATGGTCGAGGAACGAGCTGCCATTGATCGGATCGCCGCCGATGCCGACGCTGGTCGTAACGCCGAGGCCGAGGAGTGCAAGCTGCTCTGCTGCCTCATATCCCAAAGTGCCGGAGCGCGAAACGATGCCGACCTTGCCCTGCTTGTAGATATGGCCGGGCATGATGCCGAGCATGGCTTTGCCGGCGCTGATGATGCCGGCGCAATTCGGGCCGACCAGCATGGTGCGTTTGTCTTTCGGATAGCGCATCAAATAGCGTTTGACGCGCATCATATCCTGCGCCGGAATGCCGTCGGTGATCGAGCAGACGAGCCGGATGCCGGCGTCGGCCGCCTCCATGATCGAATCGGCGCAGAACGCGGGCGGCACGAAGGTGATGCTGGTCGTGGCGCCCGTCTGCTTGACCGCCTCTTTGACCGTGTTGAAAACCGGCAATCCAAGATGTTCCCGGCCACCTTTGCCGGGCGTTACACCGCCCACGACCTTGGTCCCGTACGCAATCATTTCCTTTGCATGGAAGGTACCCTTGTCGCCGGTGAAACCCTGGATCAGGACCGGCGTGGTTCCGTCTATCAATATGCTCATGGCGTGAAGTCTCGCTTATTCGTTAAGTTTTTCTGGATGCGGCGCCAGGATCAGGCAGCCGCCGCATAGGCTTTCTGGGCCGCTACCGATTTCTCCGCCGCTTCCTTCAGTGTGTCAGCGCTGATGATAGGCAAACCGCTTTCCTTGATAATTTTCTGCCCGGCTTCGACATTTGTGCCGGCCAGGCGAACGATCAGCGGTATTTTGAGATCGACCTCGCGCGCGGCTTGCACAACGCCTTGCGCAACCCAGTCGCAACGGTTTATGCCAGCGAAAATGTTGACGAGGATCGCTCCGACGTTTTTATCGGAAAGGACGAGCCGAAACGCTGCCGCGACGCGCTCGGCCGAAGCGCCGCCACCGACGTCGAGGAAGTTGGCGGGCTCGCCGCCAGCGTGTTTGATCGTATCCATGGTCGCCATGGCCAAACCGGCGCCGTTGATGATGCAGCCAATATTGCCTTCGAGGCCGACGTAGTTCAAACCATGCTGCCCCGCCAGCACTTCGCGCGGATCTTCTTCGCCGTGATCGCGCATTTCCGCGACGTTGCGGCGGCGGAATAAGGCATTGTCGTCAAACGACATTTTTGCATCGAGCGCGAGCACGCGCTCGTCTTCGGTGATAACCAGCGGGTTGATTTCGACCATGGTTGCATCGAGATCGCGGAACGCGCGATACGCCCCCATGATGGCAGTGACGGCGCGGCTGACTTGCTTCAATGACAGGCCCAGGCCGAATGCGATTTCGCGTGCCTGGAACTGCTGCAAACCAACCGCCGGGTCGACGATTTCCTGCAGAATCTTTTCCGGATGCGTTTTGGCAATCTCCTCGATCTCCATGCCGCCTTCGCTTGATGCGATGACGCGCACGCGCTCGGTCTTGCGGTCGAGCACGAAGCCCAGATACAGCTCGCGCGTGAACGGCTCGGCGACTTCGACATAAACGCGGTGGACGATCTTGCCTTCCGGGCCGGTCTGGTTGGTGACCAGCTTTTTGCCAAGCAGCTCGGCCGCGGCCTGGCGCACTTCGTGATAGGTCTTGCACAGCTTGATGCCGCCGGCCTTGCCGCGGCCGCCGGAATGAATCTGCGCCTTGACTGCCCAGCGCCAGCCGCCCACTTCCGACGCACAATAAGCGGCCTGGTCGGGGCTGTAAACGACACCGCCGCGCGGTACCGGTACGCCGAAACTGCCCAATAGTTCTTTTGCCTGATATTCATGAATGTCCATGCGGGTTCCCGTTTAACAATGAGTGCTGGAGAGCTGAGGGTGTTGCGATGCTGCCGAGAGCGATGCTGCCGAGACCTAAGGCTCGATTATCGGCGCAGCGCGTCTTGTTTTCAAATGCGGATTTCTGATAGTACCCATAAGATTTTTCTACCGATGGAAATCGCCATACGCGCTAAGATACTACGACTTTCACGAGGAGGAAGACAATGAGCTTTACCATCATCGAGCAATCCACACCCAGGTTACACCGGTCCGAACTCGCTGTACCCGGCACCAATACGGCTTTATTCGACAAAGCCGCGAAATCGGCCGCCGACATTATTTTTCTCGACCTCGAAGATGCCGTCGCTCCCGACGACAAAGCGCAGGCGCGCAAGAACATCGTGCAGGGTCTGAACGATCTCGATTGGGGAACCAAGACCATGATGATCCGCATCAACGGTCTCGACACGCATTACATGTACCGCGACGTCGTCGATATCGTCGAGAATTGCCCGCGGCTCGATATGGTTCTGATTCCGAAAGCCGGCGTCGCCGCCGACATTTATGCCGTCGACATGCTGGTCACGCAAATTGAAAACGCGAAGAAGCGCAGCAAGCGCATCGGCTTCGAAGTGCTGATCGAAACCGCGCTCGGCATGGCCAACGTCGAAGCAATCGCGACCTCGAGCAAACGGCTGGAAGCGATGTCATTCGGCGTCGCTGATTACGCCGCCTCAACCCGCGCGCGAACCACCGTCATTGGCGGCGTCAACAAGGATTCAGGCGTTTTGACCGACAAGGACGACAAAGGCAATCGCGAATATTTCTGGTCCGACCCGTGGCACGCCGCGCAAACGCGCATGATGGTCGCGTGCCGCGCCTATGGCCTGCGCCCGATCGACGGCCCGTTCGGCGACTTCAACGATCCGGATGGTTTCATTGCCGCCGCCAACCGCTGCGCGGTTCTGGGATACGAAGGCAAATGGGCGATCCACCCCTCCCAAATTGACCTCGCCAACAAAGTATTCACGCCGTCGGACGCCGAAGTCACGAAAGCGCGCCGTGTCGTGGAAGCGATGGCGCAAGCCGCAAAAGAAGGCAAGGGCGCGGTGTCGCTCGACGGCCGCCTGATCGATATCGCCAGCATCCGCATGGCGGAAGCGCTGTTGAAGAAAGCTGATGCAGTGAAGGCTGCGGCCTAAAAAAACCGTAAGCTAACTGCTGCTTGTCGTTCCCGCCCCCGATAGAAGCATTTGGGGGCAGGCTGCAGCGGGAACCCAGCGCCTTGATGTCTGTAAAACCA
>JBGTFJ010000152.1:0-3665 GCA_041747355.1 Burkholderiales bacterium | reverse complement strand
TGTGGTTGGCGGCGCCAACGACCCCTTCTACGCCGACCCGGAGGTCGGGCTGCTCGGCCAGTTCCGACACCAGTATTTCCTGCTGTTTCTGATCGGTCACTTCCAGAAAGCCGCCTTGCTCATGCTGTCGGATCGGCTGGTCGTGGCCGTCACTCGGCTGAACATCAACAACGTGGAGTCGGTCAAGGAATTCAAGCGGAGCATCCGGCAGATACTGGCGATCTTCCTCCGTTTCACCCATCGCTATTGGTTTCACAAAGTATCCAACCAGGTACCGGCGCACGATATGTTCCGGATGCTGACGGGGCATTTGGGCACGGATCAGCTCTACGCGGAAGTACGCGATGAAATCCAGGACATGAGCCAGTACCTGGACAGCGATGGGCTGAGACGACAGGCCGAAACGGTGGTGCGACTCACAGTGGTGACCACCTTCGGGCTTGTGGGCACGGTGGTAACCGGCTTCCTCGGAATGAATCTGATCGCGGCAGCCGAGAACCCGTTCCCAATCAAAATTCTCTACTTCGCCATCGTGTTTATTCCCGTTCTCATGCTCACGCTATATACGATCATCAAGTCGAAGCGCTTGTCCGAGTTCCTCGACACTCTGTCCAACGAACGTCTGCCAGGCAGGGACAAGCTGATCGCGCTGATGAGAGTCTGGAGGAAAAAAAGGCGAGGGCCTGCTTAGTAAAATTAAAACCCGCCGTAAGGCGGGTTTTTTGGCACTAACTAGCAGCGAACAATGCTCAAATGGAAGACCCGTATTGATGCAGTTTGCCGGCTTGCGCCAACTGCATCAACAGTTGACGCGCTTGCAGTTCGAGCTGACCGCGCCTTGCCTCGGTACTTTTGCTCACCGCGCCGCAACTGACTACAAGCAGGTTGCCGGCAAGGGTGAAATAACCGCGGTAGAGCTTGCCGCGATATTCGAGGGTGATCGGCGAGGCAATGGTGTTGACCGCTCGATTGCTGCGGCGATCCTGGGGCTCGCCGCCCCTCTTCGGACTGCGCGGAACGAGCTTCACCGACTCACGCACGGCCGTAGCCCATGACTTCGAATGCATGCGTGCCGGGGCCATCGACATACAGCGTTTGCGGCTCTTCGAGTTCGATTGCAAGACGAACGTCATTACCCAGAATCTCGTAAGGCCGGGGGTCCGCCTGCGTGCGGTAAACTCGCGTTCGTTGCGATACCGAACAATGCAACACGACCACGACCGCGTCGGCCGGAATGAAATCGTGCAAGTCAAGTTTTTGCATGGTTATCTCCCTTAACGTATCCCGGCCTGCTGGCCGAGCGTTTTGATTAGCATTCGTTTTCCAGGACTGCATCCGGCTCGGCGAAACGCTGAAGCGCACCGCTTCGCGCAAGCTGCAGCAGTAACTCTCGGGCGCGCATTTCTACGTGGTCTTCGACGCCATCGAGATGAGCGATCGCCCCTCCGCAAGTGACCGTGAGGCGGCCGTTGTTGAAGCGGTAATTTCCCCGATACTTGTTCCTGTTGAATTCAAGCGTGATGCGTGAAGCATCCGGTACTTTCGCGTCGCGAGGCGTCCAGTAATTGGTCGGTTCGTCTTTCCTGATCCGATGGCTCGCGGTCTTGTTCAACGCCGGCGAAGGCGAGAAAAATTTCACCAGGACCTTCGATATTTCCAGCTCTATTTTCATGATGCTTCTCGGTTGACGACATTCCGCCGGCTTCGCCCTGTTTTCGATCATCGTTCCAATCGTTTTCAGGGCTATCGCGGCATTACCGTCATACATCGCAACTCGCATGCCAAAAAAAACCCGCCGCAGCGGGTTTTTTGATGATGGTTTTGCTCAACCGGTCTGGATGCCTGGAACGTCAGTTTGTGTCATCCTTGCGATTCAGCTTTTTGAAGGCGAGTGACAAGTTTGAGTTTGGCGATCTGGAATGTCTCCGGTCATGTTTCCATTGGCTGGAACAGTCGTTCGCCGGCATGCAGCGCCAGTTACATGGTGCCCTTGACCTGGATCGTCTGATTGTTCCGATTCATATTGGTCATGCGATATCCAACGACCGCGACAACATCACCCGTCGCCCAGCGCCTTGCCGTTGTCCGGTCGACTGGCGAAACCTGCCATTTCGACTGATCCGCCAAAACGATGATCGCGCCTGAACTCTGGATTTCCTTGACGGTGCTCGACATCTAATCCTCCTGATAGCCTATCCCGGTCGTGCCCGCGACGCTGGCGCCGCTGCACATACGCACTCGAAAAGCCCGTGCCGCAATTTTCGCAGATATATTCTTGATCAGCGATAAGTGCGGCGGCGCGGTCCATATTCTTTGCAACTCGCGTGCCATCGCTTTTGCTCCTCGCACTCCCTCTTGGCCAGCTCGACGCTATACCGGCAGTTCTAAGCGAAACCTACACTGTGGCGATCGAGAGAGACAGCCTTGATCATGGCATAAATCCGCTGACCCTTTTCAAGCTGGAGTTCGTGCAGCGAGCGCACGGTAATGCGCGCGACCAGCGCGGTTGGGCCGATGGCAATACGCAATTCGGCAATGGCGCCCTCTTCATGCCTGATTTCGAGGACGATCCCAGGCAGCACATTCAGCAAGCTGGTTTCTTCCGGACGCCGCAGCGCGATCGACACATCGCGCGCGCGAATGCGGACACGCACACGCTCGCCGATCAAGGCATCGAGCCCTGGCGCCAGCAGCTCACCGCCGGCAAAGCTCAGCGTCGTCAGATCGAACCGCGCATCGTGCGCGACGATTTGTGCTTTGATGACGGCACCCGCATCGAAGCGTCCAGTGTAAGGATGCAGATCCAGCCGCCCCATGACTTCCTCGACCGAACCCACCGCGATCGTCTTGCCTTCAGCCATGACCACGACAGTATTGGCGAGCCGCGTCACCTCCTCCATGGCGTGGCTGACATAAACGATCGGAATTTGCACGTCGTCGCGCAGCCGTTCGATGTAATAGAGGATTTCGCTCTTGCGATTCGAATCGAGCGAAGCCAGTGGCTCATCCATCAGTAGCAGGCGCGGGCTCGCCAGCAGCGCGCGGCCGATTGCGACGCGCTGCTTTTCGCCGCCTGATAACTTGCCAGGACGCCGTGCGAGCAAGTGCTTGAGATCGAGCAGTTCGATGACTTGCGGCCATTCCACATAGCGCTCGTGCGCAGCGGTAAAGAAATGGCCGAACAAAAGATTCTGCTTGACGCTGAGGTGCGGCAGCAGCCGGCCTTCCTGAAAGATGTAGCCGATGCGCCGCTTGTGCGCGGGCAGATTCAGGCGCCGTTCGCCATCGACCAGCATCTCGCCATTGACGGCGACGCGACCCCGATCGGGACGCACTAGACCTGCGATGATGTTGATCAGCGTACTCTTACCAGCGCCTGAGCGGCCGAACAGCGCGGTCACGCCGCCGCCGCTCGCGAACGCGGCGCGCAAATGAAACGCGCCAAGCCTGTGCTCGACATCGATCTCAAGCATCGCCATGGACGCTGCGGTAACTGCGTCGCGCCAATAGTTCGGAGACGATCAGCGCGGCGAGCGACAGCGCTACCGCGATCGCGCACAGCCGGAGCGCCTGTGCGTCGCCGGAGGGCGTTTGCGTGTAGGTGTATATTGCGATCGGCAATGTGCGCGTCTCGCCTGGAATATTCGAAACGAAGGTGATGGTCG
>JBGTFJ010000151.1:0-3172 GCA_041747355.1 Burkholderiales bacterium | reverse complement strand
TATCGTCACCACGACCGGCGCCGATCCTGCTCGCAGCGCAGCCTTCCAGCGCCGGGGCCTGAAAGTTCACATTTGCGGCAGCGGACGACAGGTCGACGGCAACGCGCTTGCCAAGCTGCTCGGCGAACTCGGCTATCGCAGCGTTTATTGCCTGACCGGCCCGCAAATGCTCAGCACGTTGCTGCGCGTCGGCAAAGTCGATCGCCTATACCTGACGATCACGCATCAAATCCTCGGCGGACGCGAGTTCGATACGATATTGCGTGGCGATGCCGTTGGTGATGCGGGGCGGCTGCAGATGCGATCGCTTTATTACGACGCCTCATCGCCGAATGGGATTGGTCAGTGGTTCGCGCAGTTCGATCGGCAAGAACCGCAATCGGCGTGAATCCTTCTCCTAATCCCCCAAACTCCGCGCCAGTTCCGTCTTGTTGCAAATCTTGAGCTTGGCATAAACCGCCTGCAGATGATTGCGCACTGTCGCCGGCGAAAGATCCAGCGCGAGGGCGATTTCTTTGTGGCTATGCGCCCGCTTACTTTACCGGCATGTTCAGGTCGGCGCCGTATCTCAGTAAAATGATCGCGTTGCCTGCGCTGCTGCGGCTTTCGAATTTGCGGGGCAAACCGTCCGAGGTTCCTATCCACAACTTGTTTTCACTGAGAGGACCATCAGCCAACCTCTGTTTGTATCCATACACGAGTGTCGGCGCACCTGCCACCGATTCTTGTCCGAGCGCCTTGCACTCGCTGATCGTGGTGGCGGCGAACGCGACCTCCTTCGCGCGGTCATCGGCTGTGATCCTTATCGGATTTCTCGTCCATTTGCCTTCGAGCTTGATATACATGCCTTCTGGGGCAAACATTGTTTCGGCGGTCGCCGCGCCTGTTTGAGTCGTGACGACGCTACGAACGCTGTAGCGCGCGGCTTTGGATTGCGCGGTGATAGCTTCGATCGCCGGCGCGCAACTGACATCGGCCGCATCGGCGTTCTGCCTGGCGCCAGCTTCCATGCCGGCAATGACGATGGCCTTAACCCAAGCCCTCATCGGATTCAACGATTTCAATGGGTCAGCCAGATTGATCCCTGACCGGAAAGCGGCAATGACCGCGTCTAAAGCGCCTCGAACACGCCGGCCGCGCCCATGCCGGTGCCGACGCACATCGCGACCATGCCATAACGTTGCTTGCGCCGGCGCAGTCCATGCAAGAGCGTGGCGGTGCGGATAGCGCCGGTCGCGCCGAGCGGATGGCCGAGCGCAATGGCGCCGCCAGTTGGATTGATTTTGACCGGATCGAGCCGCAGATCGTTGATGACGGCAAGGCTTTGCGCGGCAAACGCTTCGTTGAGTTCGATGCTGTCGATATCTTCCTGCTTCAAGCCGGCTTGCCGCAAGGCTTTCGGAATGGCTTTGATCGGCCCTATTCCCATGATTTCCGGCGGCACGCCGGCGACGGCAAACGCGAGGTAGCGCCCGATCGGTTGCAGGTTGCAGCGCTGCAGCGCCGCAGCACTCATTAACAGCACAGCACCGGCGCCGTCGGACATTTGCGAACTGTTGCCGGCGGTGACTGAACCATTTGCCGCGAATGCCGGCTTCAATTTTGCCAGCGTTTCGCGCGTGGTGCCTGGCCGCGGTCCTTCGTCCGTGTCGATCTCCTTGCGAATGGTCTGGATTTCATTCGCCTCGAGATCCGGTACGCTCGTTACGACCTGGTAAGGCACGATCTCGTCCCTGAATTCGCCGCGCTCTATCGCAAGCAGCGCCTTGCTATGGCTTTTCGCCGCGAATTCATCCTGCGCTTCGCGGCTGATGTTCCAGCGCTTGGCGACGTTCTCGGCGGTGATTCCCATGCCGTAAGCGATACTGACATTCTCGTCATCGAAAATGGCCGGATTCAATGACGGCTTGTTACCGGTCATCGGCACCATGCTCATGCTTTCGGTGCCGGCTGCGATCATGACGTCGCCCTCGCCCAGGCGGATGCGATCAGCGGCGATCGCGACCGCCTGCAAGCCCGACGAGCAGAAGCGATTGATCGTCATGCCGGAAACCGTATTCGGCAAGCCGGCGAGCAGCAAGCCGATACGAGCAACGTTCAACCCCTGCTCGCCTTCCGGCATCGCGCACCCCACGATGACATCGTCGATAGCGCCAGGATCGAGGCTAGGTACGCGCTTCAGCAGGTTGCGAATGACGTGGGCGAGCAGGTCGTCCGGCCGCACTTGCCTGAACATGCCGCGCGGCGCTTTGCCGACTGGCGTGCGTACGGCGGCGGCGATGAATGCGTCCTGGATCTGTTTTGCCATTAGGTCCTCAATCGGACGGCGGCACAAATGTTGGGGCGACGCATTTTTCCTTCGGACTCCGCGGCATTGTCAATTCCTCAGCGGCTTCCCGGTATTCAGCATGTGTTCGATGCGCGCCTGGGTCTTTTCCGTCGCCATCAATTCCATAAATGCTTTGCGTTCGAGGTCGAGCAGCCAGTCCTCGTCGACCAGGCTGCCGGCTTCGACTTCGCCACCGCACAGCACAGTGGCAATACGCGATCCGATTTCATAATCGTGCCCGGAAATGAAGTCGCCGGTGCGCATATTGGTCATCGCTGCCTTGAAGTTGGCGATGCCGGGCTTACCGGCGACGGGAATGCCGCGCGTCTTGAGCGGCGGGCGGTAGCCCGCTTCACTGATGGCGATGGCTTGCGCCTTGGCGACGTGCAGCACCTCGAAGCGGTTCATGACGATGACATCGGACGGACGCAGATAGCCCAGCTCTTTCGCGTGTTCGGCGCTTTTCGACACCTGTGCCATGGCGATGGTCTGAAAATGCCGCTGCAGCGGCGCGAAAACGTCGCTATTGCCGCCCGCCTTCGCTTCGGCCGCGGCGCGCAGCGCAAATTCCTTGCAGCCGCCGGCGGCAGGCAACAGGCCGACGCCGGCTTCGACCAGGCCGACATAGCTTTCCAGCGAAGCGACCGCGCGGTCGCAATGCATGATGAATTCGCAACCGCCGCCGAGCGCCATGCCATCGACTGCGGCTATGGTCGGCACCAGCGAATACTTCAGCGCCTGCGTCGTGTCCTGAAACTGCGCAACAATGGATTCGACCCCGGCCAGCTTGCCGGCCATCAACTGGTCGGCGAAGCCAAACTTGCGCGCGGCGCTCAGGGCAAG
>JBGTFJ010000150.1:0-4915 GCA_041747355.1 Burkholderiales bacterium | reverse complement strand
TTTGCAATACGGCGCTCATTGCGTTCTCCATGTCAGTGAGAAGAATTCGAGCGCCGTTTCGATTGAAATCCCGGCTCCCCCGAGCCTCACAGCCTTTGGCGGCCTGCTGCAGCGCTCCTCGGGGTGCGGGATTTATTCTATACCCTAGGCGATGGCCGCCTCGCGTTTGATACCGGCTGAAGCGCGCAGCGCCTCGGCTTTATCCGTTGCTTCCCAAGTGAATTCCGGCTCGTCGCGGCCGAAATGACCGTACGCCGCGGTCTTTATATAGATCGGCCGCAGCAGATCGAGCATTTGGATGATGCCGCGCGGGCGCAGATCGAAGTGCTCGGTGATGAGCTTGGCGATCCGCTCATCGGAAATCACGCCCGTGCCTTCGGTATAAACCGTGATGTTAATCGGCTTGGCGACCCCGATCGCATACGACAACTGCACCTGACATTGGCGGGCGATTCCGGCTGCCACGATGTTCTTGGCGACGTAGCGCGCGGCATAAGCGGCGGAGCGGTCGACCTTGGACGGATCCTTGCCGGAAAACGCGCCGCCGCCGTGCGGCGCTGCGCCGCCGTAGGTGTCGACGATGATCTTGCGGCCGGTCAGGCCGGCGTCGCCATGCGGCCCACCGATTTCGAAGCAGCCGGTCGGGTTGACCAGAAAACGCGTATTCGCCAGCCACTCGGACGGCAGCACTGGCTTGATGACTTCCTCGATGACCGCCTCGGCGAGTTCTTTCTGCTTTTCGTTCATGCTCGGGTGATGCTGCGTCGACAGCACGACGGTGTCTATGCTTTTCGGCTTGCCGTCGACGTAGCGGAACGTCACTTGCGACTTCGCGTCGGGGCGCAGCCACGGCAGGCGGCCGTCGCGTCGAATTTCGGCTTGCCGCTGCACCAGACGATGCGCGTAGTAGATCGGCGCGGGCATCATGGCGGCGGTTTCATCGCAGGCGTAGCCGAACATCAGGCCCTGGTCGCCGGCGCCCTGATTCAGGTATTCGTCGGATGCGCGGTCGACGCCTTGCGCGATATTCGGCGATTGCCGGCCATAGCAGACCATGACCGAACAACCCTCGGCGTCGAAACGCAATTCCGGGTCGTTATAGCCGATCTGCCGGATCGCCTGGCGCGCTACGCTGCCATAATTGATATTGGCTTTGGTCGTGATCTCGCCGGCGAGTACCACCAGACCGGTCGAGACGAGAGTTTCTGCGGCCACACGCGCCGTCGGGTCTTGCGCTAGAATCGCGTCAAGCACCGCGTCGGATATCTGGTCGGCGACTTTGTCGGGATGCCCTTCGGAAACCGATTCGGATGTGAAAAGGAAGTCGTTCATCGTGCTTTCGTTCACCTGTATAAAGGGCTGCTAGGATAACACAGCCCGCGAGATTGCGGCTTTGAGGCCGGCGCGTCGGCCGGAAGCAAATTACCTTTGTATAGCCATGCGAAACGCAGGTTGGTCTGGCTTCCCCGTCGCAACCCAGCCGCCCGCGTAAATGCTTCCCCAAGCGTGTTCAACCCTGCCGGAACCTCAGTGCTTTTGAAATTCACCAAGATGCATGGGCTCGGCAATGACTTCGTCGTCCTCGACGCGACGTCCTCTCCGCTGACCCTGGCGCCCGAACAAATACGGCTGATCGCCAACCGCCGCTTCGGCGTAGGGTGTGACCAGGTGTTGCAGGTAGAGCCGGCGAAAGCGCCTGACAACGACTTTTTCTACCGGATCTTCAATGCCGACGGCGGCGAAGTCGAACAATGCGGCAACGGCGCGCGCTGCTTTGCCCGTTTCGTGACCGATCGTGGTTTGACAAAGAAACGTGAGATTCGCGTCGAAACTCGCGGCGGCGTGCTGGTGCCGAAGCTCGAAGATGACGGCCATGTCACCGTGAACATGGGCGAGCCTGTTTTCGAACCTCGCGAGATTCCTTTCGTAGCGGAAAAGCGTGCGCTAACTTATATGCTGCACGTGAGCGATGGCGTGCGCGATCGTCACATCGAAATCAGCGCGCTGGCGCTGGGCAATCCGCATGCCGTGCAAATCGTCGACGATATCGATCCTGCGCCGGTCGATTGCGAAGGCCCTTTGATCGAACGCCACGAACGTTTCCCGCAACACGTAAACGCCGGCTATATGCAGGTGCTCGATCGTAGCCGCATCCGCCTTCGCGTCTTCGAGCGCGGCGCAGGCGAAACTCTGTCTTGCGGCAGCGGCGCCTGCGCAGCCGTCGTCGCCGGCATCTCGCGCGGACTGCTCGAATCGTCGGTCGATGTCGAAACGCGCGGCGGCCACCTGCGCATTTCATGGGGCGGCGAAGGAGAATCCGTGATGATGAGCGGCCCGGCAGCCACTGTATTCGAAGGCGAAATCCAATTACCGGAGGACCACACTTCATGAAGTCGGAAGAAGTCGCACGCTTTCTGAAAGAGCGCCCTGAGTTTTTTGAGCAATACGCCGACCTCGTCGCCGGCATGCATATTCCCCACCCGCACGGCGGCCGCGCGATCTCGATCAGCGAGCGGCAGATTCTGAGCCTGCGCGATAAAAATCGGGCGCTCGAGCTGAAGCTCGAAGAGCTGATCCAGACCGCGCGCGACAATGAAGTGATCGAGGAACGGCTGCATCGGATGACCGTCGCGCTGACCGGCGCGCGCGATCTTGAAGTGCTGCGACACGCGCTGTACTTCAATCTGCGTGAAGATTTCGCTGTGCCGCATGTCGCCCTGCGGCTATGGCCCGAAGGCGGCGACGCCGATCTCGCTGAATTTCGCGAAGTCAGCGCCGAAGTCCGTTCTTTCGCCGAAGCGTTGACGAGTCCGCAATGCACCCATCAGGCGATGGCCAATACGGCTGAATGGTTCGGCTCCGACCCCGACCAGTTGCGCTCGTTTGCCTACGTGGCGCTGCGCCAACCCGAACCATTTGGCCTGCTCGCGCTCGCCAGCGAGGATGCGCAGCGGTTCTATCCGGAAATGGGCACCCACTATCTGCGCCGTTTGGGCGATGCCGTCAGCGCCGCATTCTCGCGCTATTTTCGGATCGGCTAGACAAAATGGGCGCCGCTGCCAGGCCAACTGCATCCGACGGCGCCGATGCGCAGTATCTCGCCAGCTTCATCGATCACTTGAGCCGTGAGCGTGGACTGAGTCCGCACACCGTGTTGAACTATGCGCGCGACGTGCGCGCCTTGCTCGGTTTGCTCGCTTTGTCCGATCGCCCGGTGAATGACGTGGCGGGACACGCCAACTCTCTCGACCAGCCGCGCAACGCGCTCGCCGATCTCAAGATTCCCGACATTCGAAGCTTCGTCGGGCGCCTGCACGCGGGCGGCTTGGGCGGCAAAAGCCTCGCGCGCATGCTGTCGGCGTGGCGCTGTTTTTTCAACTACCTGGCGCGCGATCACGGTTTTTCGCACAACCCGTGCGTCAGCCTGCGTGCGCCGAAATCGCCGCGAACGCTGCCGCAAACGCTGTCGCCGGATGCCGCCGCGCAGTTACTCGACGCCCGATCAGCCGGAAGTGCTGCCGGCAATGACGCGCAGGCACCGTTTGCGTTGCGCGACAAGGCGATATTCGAACTCGGCTACAGCTCGGGTCTGCGGTTGAGTGAGCTGACCAGCCTCAACCTGACTGACTTGCTCGGTGACGGAACGGTACGGGTGACCGGCAAAGGCAGCAAGACACGCATCGTTCCGGTCGGCGCGTTTGCGCAGCGCGCGCTGGACGAATGGATCGCCAGCCGCGCGCTGCTGGCCAGGCCGGAACAACTGGCTCTGTTCATCAACGCCAGAGGCGGCCGGTTATCGGGCCGCGCGATCCAGTACCGGATCAAGCAATGGGCGGTCAAACAAGGCGTTGCCAGCAATGTCCACCCGCATATGTTGCGGCATTCATTCGCTTCGCATGTGTTGCAATCGAGCGGCGATCTGCGGGCAGTGCAAGAAATGCTCGGTCATGCCAGCATTTCGACGACACAGATATATACGCACCTCGATTTTCAGTATCTGGCCAAGGCTTACGACAAGGCGCACCCGCGGGCGAAGAGAAAAGTCTGATTGCGCCGGCGCTAGCGCTTGTATCGCACGCGAGGGGCTCCCGGCAGGTTTGCCGGGAGCAAGGGCAAAAGCAGGTGGTCACAGACACCGGTCGCTTTGGAAAAAAGCATCGATTACCCTTCCGCCAGGATCATAGTCCTAGGCCAAAAGTCATAGTGTAATCGCGCGTGCGACATGCTATAAGCATGAAATGGGGCGCTGCGGCGGGCGTTTTCGCCGGGCTCGCCTGTTCCCTGTCGGCAATCCAACTCGCGGGCTTTTTAGCGCCTCGCCCGGGGGCAGCGAGAGTGAAGGCGCTCGGGTTTTCTTTAGGAGGGCGAGGAGAATGAACGGGATCAATACCAATATCAGGCTGGCGGCGGCTGCGCTCGGCATGGCGGTTTCGTGCGCCGGTTTCGCGCAGAAGATGGAGATGGGCTCCGACAGCGCCAAGACCACGGCGACCGGTTCGGCGGGCGGAGCGAACGCGCAAAACGCCAACGCGCAGCTCGAGCATTGCAACGAGCCGATGGGGACGGTCGCGCTAGTCGAGGACCAGAGCGCCCACTGGTATCACTACCTGAGCCGCGATCTGAACCTGGGCTCGACCACCCCCGTGCTTAAGCTGCTGGTGCAGCAATCGAACTGCTTCGTGGTGGTTGAACGCGGACGCGCGATGAACAATATGATGCAGGAGCGCGCGCTCGAAGACTCCGGCGAGCTGCGCAAAGGCTCCAAGTTTCACAAGGGCCAGATGGTTTCGGCCGACTATGCGATGAGCCCGACCGTCACGTTCAGCAGCAACGACACCGGCGGAATCGGCGGCGCGGTCGGCGGCCTGTTGGGCGGCAGGCTCGGCGGTTTGGTCGGCGCGGTCGCCGGCAACAT
>JBGTFJ010000149.1:0-4118 GCA_041747355.1 Burkholderiales bacterium | reverse complement strand
GCGCATCGGCCGCGAACTCGCGGAAGCGGAATCGGCGGTCAACCAGTTGCACGGTACGCCGCGCGGCTGGCTGCGGTTAACGGCGCCGTACTCGCTGGGTAGCGACGCGATTGCCCCCTTGCTGCCTGCCTTCATGGCGCTCTACCCGGAAGTGCGCGTGGAAATGTTGCTGAGCAGTGAGAACCTGGATCTGGTGGCGACTGAAATGGATCTCGCCTTGCGCGTAGGCGCGCTGCCGGATTCAACCCTCGCCGCGAGGCGCCTCGGCATCATCCATTCACAGACCTACGCGAGTCCGCAATATCTCGAGCGCTACGGCGAGCCATTGCAACCCGCCGATCTCGAGCACCACCGAACCGTCAGCTTGAGCATATACCGCCACGGCAACCGCTATTGCTGGAAGCTCACGCACGAGGCGGACGTTGCAGAGGTCTTGGTCAACCCGGTGTTCGCCGTCAACGATCCCAGCAGCATCAATGTGGCGCTACTGGACGGCATGGGCATAGGCCTGATGCCTGAGCCGTTTGCCGCGCCCGCGTTGGTCGATGGCCGCCTGCGACGCGTACTGGCGTCCTGGTCCGGACCCGCGTTTGAGTTGAACGCGGTGTTCCCGCCCGGACGCATGCATGCCCCGAAGGTGCGCACCTTCGTCGACTTCCTTATCGCTCGACGCGACTTCGAGGGTCTGGCCAGGCATACCCACGCCGGCGGGGCCGTCTGAAGTCCTGCTCCTTGCCACCCCCGGCACATCGCCCGTTGCGCTCTATCACTCTAACGACGCCGCCGGAGTTACGTCGGCCGGCATTGTCCTTATCACTACGATCGGCATCAACGAAAGTCCGCCTTCCCCCGCTTCGGGACCGGATCCCCTGCCTAAGCGCGACGACGAACAGCATTACGTACTATTTACGTGTAGTGTTAATGTGATGCTTTACCCACTTGGCATTGCTGGGTTGAGCTCAGGGGAATCGATGTTCCTGCGGTTTTACTTTTCGTGATCGGTCCGCCACAGAATCTCGCGATGAACATCCGCTCGCCGCTCGACAAACTCGAATCCGATCGTCTGCGCACGGCAGCGGAGCTGGCGGAACTGGCGCTGCTGGAAAGCGAGATTCGCAAGAGCGCGATGATGGAATCGTCGCTCGATTGCATCATCACGGCCGACCACCACGGCCGCATCATCGATTTCAATCCGGCCGCGGAACGAACCTTCGGCTACAGTCGCACAGCGGTCATCGCCAAGACCCTCGCCGAAACCATTATCCCGCCGGCATGCGTGAAGCGCACGAGCATGGCATGGCGCGTCATCTGGCAACCGGCAAGGCTGTCGTGCTCGGCAAGCGCTTCGAAATTACCGCCATGCGCGCCGACGGCAGCGAGTTTCCGGTCGAACTCGCGATTACCCCCACCCTGGTCAGGGATCAGCCGGTGTTCATCGCCTACCTGCGCGACATCAGTCTGCGCAAGCAGTCCGAACAAAAGATCACTCGCCTGACCAATTTGTATGCGGCGCTCAGCGAATCCAGCGAAGCTATCGTTCGCAGCGCCGACCACGATTCCCTGTTCCGCGAGGTCTGCCGTATCGCCGTCGAGTACGGCCAGTTCAGGATGTCATGGATAGGGCTGATCGAGCCCGTCGCGCGGCAACTGGTTTGGGCCGCATCGAGCGGCGACGATCATGATCTTTTCAAGACGCTGCCATGCCCACTCGATCCCGAGCAGCCTATGGGGCGCGGGCCGGCAGCAACGGCATGCCGCGAAGACCGGCCTTACATATGCAACGACATCGTCAACGACCCGAACACGCTGCCGTGGCGGACGGTGGTTGCGCGCGCCGGTTTTCGCGCGACCGCGTCTTTCCGATTCGCCAGCACAACGAAGTCATCGGCGTGCTCGGACTGTACGCGTCCGAGGTCGGCTTCTTCGACGAGCAGCTCAGCGATTTGCTGCGCAAGATGGCGGCAAATATTTCGCTCGCGCTCGATAATTTCGCGCATGACGCCAAACGCCGCGCGGTCGCAATAGCGCTGCACGAAAGCGAAGCACGCTACCGGCAACTGGTGGATATGTCGCCGGAGGCGATCCTGGTTTGCGACGATGGCAGGTTTGTTCTCGTCAATCAGGCCTGCGTACGGATTCTGGGTGTCGCCAGCGCGATTGAGCTGATCGGTCGTCATATTATCGACTTCGTTCATCCGAGCCTTTGCGCCGTGGCGCTGGAACGGGCGGGCGATGCTTGGGAAGGGCGCGGCGCCGGCGTCTTCACCGAGGCCAAATGGATGCGCGCCGACGGCACCGCCTTCGATGCGGAAATCGCCGGCACGCTAATCACGTATCGCGGACGGATGGTCCTGCAGGCGGTGGTGCGCGACATCAGTGAGCGCAAACACACTGAGCGAATTTTGCGCATACTCGCCGAAGGCACCACGCTGGCTTTTGGCGCACCGTTTTTTCCAGCGCTCGTGCAGCACCTGGCGGCGGCGCTGCAAGTCCGCTACGCCGTCGTCGCCGAATGTCTGGACGATCAGTTCACGCGCGCTCGCGTGCTCGCGTTCTGGAAGGACGGCGACTGGATTTCTGGTTACGGCTACGACATCGGCAACACGCCATGCGAGAAGCTGCTTCAAGGCGACAGTCTCTGCTATTACCCGGAAAACGTGCAGCGGCATTTCCCGGGCAACGAGCGATTGCCGGCGCTGAACATCTCGTGCTATCTCGGACTGCCGCTCTACGACACTGCTGGCGCCTCATCGGCCATATCTTCGTCATGCACGACGCACCGCTGCCAAACGAGGAACGGGCGAAATCGATCTTCGGCATTTTCGCCGCGCGCGCTGCCGCCGAACTGGTGCGCAAACGCGCCGAGGAAGATATCCGCCATATGGCGCACCACGATGCGCTGACCGGTTTGCCCAACCGCCTGCTGTTCCATGACCGCATCAGCCAGGCATCGTGCAGGCCCGCCGCAACCAACAGCAAGTTGCCGTGCTGTTTCTCGATCTCGACCGCTTCAAGAACATCAACGATACGCTCGGCCACGAAGCGGGAGACCGCGCATTGCGCGAGATGGCCACGAGGCTGCGGGCGGCGCTGCGCGAGTCGGACACGATAGCGCGCGTCGGCGGCGACGAATTCATGGTGCTGACCGACAGCTTTGCCGATCCGCGCTACCTGAGCGAAGTCGCGCAAAAAATTCTCGATTCCGCATCGCGCCCGATCGTGCTCGAAGGGCAGGAATGCCACGTCACAGCCAGCGTCGGCATCGCCACCTATCCGAATGACGGCGACAACGTGCAGCAGCTTTTGAAGCACGCCGACATCGCCATGTATCGCGCGAAAAGTCTCGGCAAGAATAATTTCCAGTTTTATTCAGCGCAGATGAACGTGCACACGCTGGCGCATCTGGCGCTGGAATCGCGTCTGCGCCGCGCGATCGAGAATCGCGAGCTGGTGCTGCATTACCAGCCGAAAGTGTGTTTTGCCTCGGGCCGCATCAGAGGAGTCGAAGCGCTGGTGCGCTGGCAGCGTCCGCAGCACCGCTTGCTCGAGCCCGATGAGTTCATCCCGCTGGCCGAAGAAACCGATCTGATCGTGAAGCTCGGCGAGTGGGTGATCAACGAAGCGTGCGCGCAAGCCGTGCGCTGGCAACAGCAGGGCCTGCCGCCGCTATGCGTGGCGGTCAACTTGTCGGCCAGACAATTTACGCGCGAAGGGCTGCTCCCCGTCATCCAGGACGCGCTGCGCAATACCGGCCTCGACCCTGGGCATATCGAATTCGAGATCACGGAAAGCATGGTCATGGATAATCCCGAACACGCCGCCGCCTTGATGCACGAGCTCAAAGCGCTGGGCGTAAAGCTCAGCATCGACGATTTCGGCACCGGCTATTCCTCGCTCGCCTATCTGAAGCAATTCCCGATCGATACTCTGAAAATCGATCGTTCGTTCATCCACGGCGTGCCGCACGACAGCGACGACTAAGGTGGCTTCACTTCCCTGGACAGAAATCCGGGTTGGTTAAGTGATGAACCGCGGTGCAGGGTTATCCACGGGCGGGCGGCGCTCTACGCCAGGCCCGCCGGTGGGTAACCCGTGGGGGTGGGCTGCTCACGCCGCGC
>JBGTFJ010000148.1:0-5027 GCA_041747355.1 Burkholderiales bacterium | reverse complement strand
CAAGGTGACGGAAAAGAACGAAGCGAACAAGTAGCTTTGCGCAGCAGCGGTTCGTAGAATGGAAAGGGCGCTCGATGCGCCCTTTCCATTCGATGCAACCTGTCGAAATCGGTTGTCTCTGAAAATCAGACCACCAATGCTGCCGAGCAATTCCAGCAGATTTGAAAGTTGCCGGGGTTTTCCTCTCCGCAACTGGCACATGAAGCAGGCCCCATCTCGACCGGAGCGCGTTGGTACTCAAACAGTATTTTTTGCGCACGGACTGAATCTTTCGGATTGTTCAGCCAGACTTCGGGATAGGCTTCGTTGAACGGGATTTCCCCGAGTCCGCCCTGCGCGTTCTGATTGAAAATCCGCGCTTCGATGCCCTCGTTCGCAAGCAGATTCAGGACGATATGGGCGTCGGGGAGGTTGGCCGCGCTGTACAGCTTTTTCATTGAGCCTAATAGGCGTGGCGCGCCAGCGATGCCGATTGGAGAATCGTCGTCGCCAGTTCTTCTATCGACTTGTTGGTCGTATCGAGAACCGGTATTCCCTCCTGGCGCATCAGAGCTTCGGCTTCCCGCGCTTCGAATTCGCAGTTGACCATGGTCGCGTCAGGGTTGCGTTCACTGCGAATCTGCCGCAGGCGTTCAGGCGCGATGGTGAGTCCATAAAGCTTGGGTCGAACCGATTTCAGCGGCGCTGGCAATTGCATCGAGCTGAAGTTTTCCGGATTCAGCGGAAAGTTTGCCGCACGCACGCCATAGTGCATCGCCATGTACAAACTGATCGGCGTTTTACCGCAGCGCGATACGCCAACCAGAATGACGTCGGCCTCCCGCAGGTCGCGCGGGGAAATGCCTGCGTCATGATTCAGGGCAAAGTTCACAGCCTCTATACGCCGCACGTAATTGAAGCGATTGCGGGCGTGAGACCGGCCTATCGTGTGCGATGACTTCATGCCGAGTTCGATTTCGAGCGGCAGGATGAAGATTTCGAAGCAATCGAGAAACAGGCCCTTTGCCGAAGAGATTATGGCGCTTATTTGTGGGTTGACCAGTGTGCTGAATACCAGGGGGCGCGCTCCGTCGACCGCCGCGTTGTCATTGATGCGATGCGCGACCGCATAGGCTTTTTCAACCGTATCGACGAAGGGTAAAACCGTTTCGCTGAAAGCCACGTCGTCGAACTGAGTCAGAAGCGCATGTCCGAGCGCTTCCACGGTGATGCCGGTCCGGTCTGAAACGAAGAAGGCTGCGCGCTGGGTCATGATAGGGGGCTCGGAACGTCGCAAATATTGCGATATTCACTTTAGCACAAAGTATCTTTGCCTAGCCTTGCAGCAACGACTCGGAATGCCGTGTCGAAGTGGATTGGTGGGCGGCACTGGGATCGAACCAGTGACCCCTCCCGTGTGAGGGGAGTGCTCTACCGCTGAGCTAGCCACCCGAATCGCGAATTAGATCATGGGCTCAGACGCCTGGTCAATTTGCCCTCCACTCGTTTCGAGTCTCGAGGCGATGTGTCGCGCAGCTCGTTAAATATCGCTTTTTCTTCGCATAAAAATGGAAAATATACGAACGCGTTTCGCGCCGAGTCCGACAGGTTACCTGCATATCGGCGGCGCTCGCACGGCCCTGTTCGCCTGGGCTTTCGCGCGCCGGCACGGCGGCAAATTCCTGCTGCGTATCGAAGACACCGATGTCGAGCGCTCGACCCAGGCCTCGGTCGACGCCATTCTCGACAGCATGCGCTGGCTCGGGCTCGATTACGACGAAGGTCCGTATTACCAGAGCGCACGCATGTCGCGCTATCGCGACGTTATCCGGCGTTTGCTCGATGAGGGCAAAGCCTATTATTGCTATGCGAGCAAATCCGAACTGGAAGCGCTGCGCGAAACACAGCGCGCCCAGGGCCTGAAACCTCGCTATGACGGCCGCTGGCGCGATTCGAAAGCTGCGCCGCCGACGGGCGTGGATCCAGTCGTGCGCTTCAAGAATCCGCTGGCCGGCGAAGTCGTATTCGATGACCTGATCAAGGGTCGCATAGCTGTAGACAACCAGGAGCTCGATGATCTGATCATCGCGCGCGCCGACGGCACACCAACCTACAATTTTTGCGTCGTCGTCGATGACTACGACATGAACATCACGCACGTAATTCGCGGCGACGATCACGTCAACAACACGCCGCGCCAGATCAATATCCTGACTGCGCTCGGGGCGTCCGTTCCGCGATACGCACACGTGCCGATGATCCTCGGCGACGACGGCGAGCGTTTATCCAAGCGTCATGGCGCCGTCAGCGTGATGCAGTATCGCGATGAAGGCTATCTGCCGCAAGCGCTGCTCAACTACCTGGCGCGGCTCGGCTGGGCGCATGGCGATGCCGAGATCTTTTCGATCACGCAGTTTGTGGACTGGTTCGGCCTCGCCGCGGTCAACAATTCGCCGGCGCGATTCGATCCTGAAAAATTGCTGTGGGTGAACCAGCAGCATTTGAAACCGATGAACGATGCCGAATTGGCCGACCTGGTCGAGCCACTGCTGGAACAGGAGGGCATCGAACTGGCGCCGCAACCGATTCTGTCCGACGTTGTCGCCCTGCTCAAGGAACGCAGCCAGACTCTGCGGCAGCTCGCGCGATCGGCGTCGTGGTTTTACCGCGCGCCACAACCGATGGAAGAAATGCGCCGCGAGTATTTCACCAAAGACATCAAGCCTTCGATCGTGGCGCTTCGGGAAAAACTCGGTGCGACTGAATGGAACAGGGAGGCAATCAGCAAGGCGCTGAAATCGGTAGCCGCAGCGCATGCGCTGAAGTTCCCCGAGATCGCCATGCCGTTACGAGCGATCGTCGCCGGGCAGACGCAAACGCCAGCGATCGACGCGACGCTGCACGTGCTTGGAAAAGAGTCCGTGTTGAACCGTATCGACTCGCAGTTGCGGCGGTTCCCGGCCTGAGGTTCCTTTACGCGCTTGCGCCGCGCCAGTATAATTCGCGTGCTTTTCGGGGGGTATAGCTCAGCTGGGAGAGCGCTTGCATGGCATGCAAGAGGTCAGCGGTTCGATCCCGCTTACCTCCACCAAGCTACCAACATCGGGCTTACCCTTTTATAGATTCGTCCCCATCGTCTAGAGGCCTAGGACATCGCCCTTTCACGGCGGTAACACGAGTTCGAATCTCGTTGGGGACGCCATAAAAACAATTAAATAGCGATTAGGCATCCGGTCGAGCAAACGATTCTCGTAACTTTCTCGTAAAACGCAGTCGGAAAATCCATCCAGCAGAAGAGTTTTCAGAGCGGGTTGACTCGATATTCATCGCGCTTTCCCCGCGTGGTTGTTTTGCTGGGTTGTCTGGTTGGCCCGGCGAAATGATGACTGATTCGGCTGTAATACCTTACCGAATGGGCTATTCAGTGGATCATGGTACATGGCGAGAAAAGTGGTGGGGGATCGGAGGCGATGACTGTCTCTTGATCGCGCTCGGAGTTCCGCTAATTTTCTATATCGCACTCGGGTAGTCATCGCGGTTGTCTATTGGGTTATGGCTGGATTTGTTCGACGAACGCCGTAAAGCGTGACCGAATACCAACAGCCGAAGCAATCGTTTAAGAACTGGTGGACGCTCGTCAAGGATGCCGCCTCGGCGTGGATCGACGACTACGCGCCCAGCATGGGCGCAGCACTTTCGTACTATGCCGTCTTTTCGCTGGCACCCCTGCTGTTGATCGTGATCTCGATCGCCGGCTTGGTCTTCGGTGCTGATGCGGCGCGGGGAGCTATTTTTGGCCAACTCCAAGGCATGATGGGCGAGGAGGCCGCCAAGGCCGTCGAAGGGCTCTTGGTCAGTGTCAGTAGGCCGTCCCAGGGCATCGCTGCGACAGTTATCGGATTTGTCGTGCTCCTCGTCGGCGCCACTACCGTTTTCGGCGAGCTACAGGACGCTCTTGACCGGATCTAGCGGGCTCCTGCTCGAAAGCCCTGGGGGGCCTTTGGGCTTGCTCCGCGCGCGCTTCCTGTCGTTCGGCATGATCCTCGGAATCGCCTTCCTGCTTATGGTGTCCCTCGTCCTCAGCGCGGCGACAGCCGCACTCGGCAAGTGGTGGGGCGGTGTTTTTGGCAGCTGGGAGGTGCTGGCGCAGATCGTCAACCTGCTCGTGGACTTTGCCTTACAACCGGGGGTTTCGCGATGATCTACAAGGTCATGCCGCGCTTGAAGATACGTTGGCACGACGTTTGGATCGGAGCCGCGGTCACCGCCCTTCTCTTCACAATCGGCAAGTTCTTGATAGGTCTCTATATCGGCAAGAGCGGTGTCGCCTCGGGGTTTGGCGCTGCAGGGTCGCTTATCGTTGTCTTTGTCTGGGTTTACTACTCGGCGCAGATATTTTTGATGGGCGCGAATTCACATGGGTCTACGCGCGCCACTTCGGATCTTTGCGCACCCCTGCGACTCGCTCGGAGCAAGACGGGGCGACAGCTGTTCCGTCCCGATAACTATAACGCGCCAGTGCTTTGTCGATCAGCTCCTCAATGATGAAGATGCTGGGTTACTCGATAAAACGCTAGATCGGGTAGAAGGCTTACGAGTAATCGACCCTTATCATCCGGGAGTTCGAGAATCTTATGAACCTTGAAAAGGTAGTTTTTGGATTTTTTATCGTCCTTTCGGCGACGTTGAATTTTGGCTTCTTTATCGGCGAAATTGACAATCCCATTCACCACGAAGTCTGGGGACTGTTCGCGGCAATCGCGGTTAATCTGATCGCCACCATCCTAAAATTCGGAGACCGAACTCAGATTGGCGCGCTGCATCTCGCGACAAGCCTGGTCGCCGACTTGCAATTGCTCGGCGCCGCAATCGCATGGGCTTACGCGGCACACATGTCGGGCGACGGTATGACCGCCGCCGCGACTGCGCGGGTCGTGTCGCTCGCGGGCGGCGCATTGCTCGCCAACTTCGTCTCGCTTGTCCTTATGATCGGCGAAACGCTGATGCTCCGGCGCTAGCGCGCTGGATTCCCCGCCGGAGAAATTCGC
>JBGTFJ010000147.1:0-3296 GCA_041747355.1 Burkholderiales bacterium | reverse complement strand
GATCTCGAAGAAATGGGCCTGATCGCGAGCCCGCACACCTCGTCTGGCCGCATCCCGACCGCGCGCGGCTATCGCTTCTTCGTCGATACTCTGCTAAACCTGAAACCGCTGGACAAGGCCGAAATTTTCCAGCTCGAAGGCCAGTTGCCCGCCGACAAGCCGCACAAGCTTGTCAGTTCGGCATCGCAATTGTTGTCGGGGCTCACGCATTTCGCCGGAGTGGTGATGGTCCCGAAACGGCGCAACACCGCGTTTCGCCATATCGAATTCCTGAGCCTCTCGGACAAACGCATTCTGCTGATCGTCGTAGCACCCGACGGCGACGTGCAGAATCGCATCATCGTCACCGACAAGACTTACAGCAGTTCCGAACTGATGCGCGCGGCCAACATGTTCAACCAGAATTACACGGGGCGCACGTTCGAAGAAATAAAACGCCTGATTCGGGATGAATTGAAGCAGTTGCACCACGACCTGAATCAGCTTTTTACGGCTGCGCTCGAGGCCGGCAGCCAGGCGATGTCGGAAACCGGCGAAGATTACGTGATGTCAGGCGAGCACAATCTGCTGCGCGTCGAGGATTTGTCGTCGAACATGAAAAGCCTGCGCGATCTGTTCGATCTGTTCGAACAGAAAACGGCGCTGCTGCAATTGCTCGATGTCAGCGGCCACGCTCAGGGCGTACAGATTTTTATCGGCGGCGAATCGGGCCTTGTGCCGCTGGATGAATGCAGCGTGGTGACGGCGCCGTATGAAGTCGATGGCCGTGTCGTCGGCACCGTCGGCGTGATCGGCCCAACGCGCATGGCCTATGAACGCATCATTCCTATCGTCGATGTGACCGCCAAGCTGCTGTCCAGCGCGCTATCGCATTAGCCGCGTTGCCTGTCGTAACATTCTTATCCGATGACCGAAGCTGACGCTAAATCCGCGTACCGGCACGGCACGCGCGTCCAAACCGCCGTCCTGCTGGTCAACCTCGGCACCCCCGATGCGCCGACGGCACGCGCGTTGCGGCCTTACTTGAAAGAATTCCTTTCCGATCGCCGCGTGATCGAGATCTGGCGCCCGCTGTGGTGGCTGATCCTAAATGGCATCATTCTGAACGTGCGCCCGAAAAAATCGGCGGAGAAGTACGCGCAAATCTGGATGGATGAAGGCTCACCCCTGCGCGTGCATACCGAGCGCCAGGCTACCTTGCTGCGCGGCTATCTCGGCGAGCGCTTGAAATCGATCGACGCACAACCACTAATTGTCGATCACGCGATGCGCTACGGCAATCCGTCCTTGCCTTCGGTCCTGGCCCGGCTGCGCGAACAGAATTGCGAGCGCATTCTCCTTTTGCCGCTTTATCCGCAATATGCCGCGAGCACCGTAGGCACGGTTTTCGATGTCACTTTCCGCGAACTCGCCGGGCTGCGCAATCCGCCCGAGCTACGCTGCGTCAAGCACTATCATGATGATCCTCGCTACATCGCCGCGCTCGCCCAGAGCGTGCGCGATTACTGGATGAAGCGGGGCCGGCCGGACAAGCTGCTCATGAGCTTCCATGGCGTGCCGAAGGCGACGCTCAAAGCCGGCGATCCCTACCATTGCGAGTGCCAAAAGACCGGCCGCCTGCTGGCCGAAGCGCTAGGTCTCGATGAAAGCCGGTATCAGGTCTGCTTTCAGTCGCGCTTCGGTCGCGCCGAATGGCTACAGCCTTATACCGCCGGCCTGCTGACCGAGCTGGGCCGCCAAAAAGTCGAGAGGGTTGATGTGATTTGCCCCGGCTTCGTCGCCGATTGCCTCGAAACGCTGGAAGAAATCGCAATGGAGGGCAAGGCGACGTTCTTGCGAGCGGGCGGCGGTGAATTTCATGCGATTCCCTGCCTGAACGAGCGCGACGACTGGATGCAGGCGCTGACCGAAATTGCGCTCGACAATCTCATCGGCTGGGTAAAGCCAGGCTTCGATGCTGCCGCAGCCAGCCGCAGGGAAGCGCATAGCCGCGATGCGGCGCTAAAAACGGGCGCCCTGCAGTAGCTGCGGCGATTCTGCGCCGAGGCTCGCACCTTGAAATCGGCGCCTTGAAATCTTGAATAGCGCCTCAATACTAAGGTTTTCCGAGCGTTCTTCCCTGAAGCGCCGAGCGCTCCGACGGCGCTGGCGCCACGGTCGAATTTTAATTCCCAAGTATTCTGGAGATTACGATGCAGCAGCCCGATGAACCCGTGCTTCCTGGCGACGATCTGAACGCGCCGCAACCGGCAGCAGCCGAGACCGAAGCGAGCGAAGCTGATTCAGCATCGCGTTCGCAATCCGATCTGGCTGCGCGTCTGGAAAAAGCCGAGCGCGACGCTGAAGAGCATCGCGAGAACTGGCTGCGTGCGCGCGCCGATACCGAAAATATGCGCCGGCGCATGCAGGCCGATATCGCGAATGCGCACAAATACGCGGTCGACAATTTTTCAACCGAAATTCTCGCCGTCAAGGATGCGCTGGAAGCAGCGCTAAACATCGAAAGCACAAATCTCGAGAGCCTGAAGAACGGGGTAGAGCTGACCTTGCGCCAGTTGAAGGCCGTGTTCGACAAATTCAATATCACCGAAATCAATCCGGTCGGCGCGCCGTTCGATCCGCACAAGCATCAGGCGATGACCATGATCGAGTTCGACGCGCCGCCGAATACCGTCGTGCAGGTCATGCAAAAAGGCTACCAGCTCAACGACAGAGTAATACGACCGGCGCTGGTGATGGTCGCAAAATAGCGCCGCAAACAGGCTTGAAATAGGCCGCGCAGGCCTCATATAAGAGGCAGACGATCATTCATTCAAGGATTTGACATGGCAAAAATCATCGGTATTGACCTCGGCACCACCAACTCGTGCGTGGCGGTGATGGAAGGCGGCACGCCTAAAGTCATCGAGAATTCGGAGGGCGCGCGCACTACGCCTTCGATCGTCGCTTACCCGGAAAATGGCGAAGTGCTGGTCGGCGCGCCCGCCAAACGGCAGGCTGTGACCAATCCGAAGCACACGTTATACGCGGTCAAGCGTTTGATCGGCCGCCGTTTTACCGAGAAAGAAGTGCAGAAAGACATCGACCTGATGCCGTACAAAATCGTCAAGGCCGATAACGCCGACGCCTGGGTCGAAGTGCGCGGCAAGCAGATCGCGCCGCCGCAGGTCAGTGCGAAAGTGCTGCGCAAGATGAAGAAGACCGCCGAGGATTATCTCGGCGAGCCGGTGACCGAGGCCGTTATTACCGTGCCGGCTTACTTCAACGATTCGCAGCGACAGGCCACCAAGGACGCG
>JBGTFJ010000146.1:0-4527 GCA_041747355.1 Burkholderiales bacterium | reverse complement strand
CTGCGCTGCCAGTTGGAGTATTTCGCAAACGCTGCACGAACTTTTTTGCTGACCGGCTCCGGATTGGCAATGCCATCGTCAATCAGCTTGCACTGAACGAAATAGGTCAGATCGTCCAGCCCTTTCGCCGCTTGCTCCTTTCTCCGCTGTAGATTCTTTTCTATTTCGCCGACCAAAGCAGCGAGAGCGTCGGCGGTGCTCGTCTGCCTGTCCTCGAAGCTTTCCTGCACCGCCCTCGCCCGCTCGGAGAGCGCGACCAGGAATGGGTCATCGCTGTTTTCCTCCGCCGCCTTTTCTATGCTTTTCACCAGATTTACTACCTTGGTCGCGTCTCCGCTTTCAAGCCGCTTCAGGATTTCGATGGTTGCTGTGTCGATGACCACATAAGGCTTTCCCGGATCGGTCATCGTCGTCCCGACATGTTTCCGCACAAGTTCGCTGGTTTTCTTCTGAAACGCTTTATCGACGTATACGGTTTTCGAATATGCGTTCCGCACCACCGCAAAAATGGCTGAAAGCGTCGCGTAGTCATCGATGAAGGGACGCAAAAACGCGTCGGGCGAGATGATCTCGTAGAGCATCTCGATTTCCTTGTACTCCTTGAAGAATTCCTTACGCCTTTCCTTGTCGCGAAAATGCTCGATCAGGTTGTCTACGTCCTTGTCGTCGAATTTCTGCGTGATCAACGCGAGATATGCGACAGCCCTGGTTTCCATCTTCGCTTTGAAAAGCTGCTTCAGCAGCGCGAGGTCTTTGACAATGGCGTTGATCTCGTCGCTGTCGAAGGCCAGCGCTTTTTCGAGCTTGTCGAAGATGCCGACGAAATCGAGCACGAAGCCGTGCGGCTTCACCATCTCCTGCGCATCGTTCTCGTAGGGACGATTTACGCGCGCGATCGCCTGCAGGAGGGTGTGATCGCGCATCGGCTTGTCGAGATACATCGCATAAAGAATCGGCGCATCGAAGCCGGTCAGCAGCTTTTCGGTCACGATCAGAATCTTCGGCCATTCGCCAACCTTGATGAAGTTCTTGCGGATCTGCTTTTCTTTCTTCTCGTCGATGTGCCATTTCTTCAAGCGAGCCGGGTCGTTGCTGTTGCCGGTAAAAACAACCTCCGAATACTTCGCTGCAAGAATCGCATCCAGCGCTTCCTTGTACAGCGCGCACGCCTCGCGATCGACGCCGACCAGGAATGCCTTGTAGCCGAGCGGCTCCACGTTTCTGCCGGAAATGATCGGCTACCCAATGCGCGACCTTCTGCACGCGCTCCCTGCCCTTCAGAAAGTTTTTCAGATTTACCGCGCGTTCGAGAATCCGGTTCAACTCCTCGATGTCGGCAATGCCCTCCGTCTCGGCGAGTGCGAGGAATTCCTGCTCCATGATTTCCGTCGGCACCAGCATCTCGTTCGGCGCGAGGTTGTAATAGAGCGGCAGCGTGGTGCCGTCGTCTATGCTTTCGGCGATCGAATATTTGTGCACATAGCCCTGATCGTCTTAGCAGCCGAAAGTCTTGAAAGTGCCCCTGCCGTAAACCGTTTTGTCGACCGGCGTACCGGTAAAGCCGATATAGCTCGCGTTCGGCAAACCGGCCATCAGGTAATTGCCGAGGTCGCCGCCCGTGGTGCGGTGCGCCTCGTCGATCAGCACAAAGATGTTTTTGCGCGTGTTCAGGTTGGCCGGCATGTCGCGAAACTTGTGGATCATAGTCACCACAATGCCGCGATAATCCTGCCCCTTTTCGTTCAGCAGCTTGTTCAGCGTTGCGATGCGATCAGCGTGCGCGACGTTGCCCAGGCCGACCGCAGCCAGGTTCTTGAGCATCTGGTCTTCGAGTTCGTTGCGATCGATCATCAGCAGGATCGTCGGCTTTTGCGCCGCATTGGCTTTGAACAAAAGTTCGGCGGCTTTGATCATGGTGTAGGTCTTGCCGCTACCCTGTGTGTGCCACACCAACCCGCGCGATCGCTGCGGGTCGAGAGCGCGCGTCACAACCTTGTCCACCGCCGCCGTCTGATGCTGGCGCAGGATGACCTTCTGCAGCTCCTCTTCCTTCTCCGCAAAGAGGATGAAGTCCTTCAGCAAGCGCAGCAGATGCGGCACCGCGCAGAAACTTTTTACCTTGGCTTCGAGGTTGCCTACTTCGTCGTGCTTCCAGTTGAACAGGTTGCGCCGCACGGTGTTCCACGTCACGCCGTACGCGAAGCCGATAGCCTCGGTGGCAGTAAATAGCATCTCCGGCACCATCACTTCCGGCGTCTCGTCGTGATAGCGGCGAATCTGGTCGACACCGAGCGCGATCGCTTCGTCCTTGCTCGCGTTTTGCATTCGATCCCCAGCATCGGGATGCCGTTGATGAGGAACACCACATCCTCGCGCGTGCCGTGATGGCCGTTGTGAACAGTGAACTCCTCGGTCACCTCATAGACGTTGCGCCACGCCTTGGGCGTGCGTTCGAGATCACCGTAATCGATCAGCATCAGATCGAGTTCGCGCTTTTCTTCGCCGTAAAAGAATTTGCCCTGATTGCGCAGGTAGGCCAGAAAATCGCGGTTACCGGCGATATCCGCATTGAGCCGCTGAAACTCGCCGATCAGCGCACCTTCGGCTTCCTTGTACTTCGGATTGAACTCGCGGACTTTCGCGTGCAGCAGATCGCCGAAATAAAGCGTAGCCGAGCGGGCGCGATCAGTATTCCCGTTCTCCCCTTGCGGGAGAGGGTTGAGGTGAGGGGTGGGTTGAGCGGTAAATCCACGCCGCGCTTCGGCTTCGGCACGCGAAACGTAACGCCAGCCAATTTCCTGCGCATAGACAAGAATGCGGCCCTGGACAGTCTTGTGTTCGCTTGGCTTCATCATCTTTTTCACGTCATCAGCGCCATGTATCCCGCCATGCCCGATATTGCGATAGCCGCAAGCGGTAGCGAGCGATGTTTCCTTCGTGAAGGCTCATGAGTTCCGTTTCGACTACCTCGACGAAACGCACCTCATCGCCTGGCGATGCGCTCTCGCCGGCGCGGCGCCTGATGAATGCGGTGGCCGCTTTCTTGTCCATGCCGTCACGAACTATCTCGGCGATTGTATCCGCCACCAATGTGCGATACCGCAAGCGGAAGGGGTCCGGCTCCCCCAACGACCGTCGGACAGCCGAATATCGCGCGCACGAACCCTCATAAGCCCATACGAACACGTCACGCAGCAACTCGACACGATTCAGTTCGTATACGCCGAAAATACCGTCGAGGTAGGCTTGCTGTGGTACATCTACAAACGACAGCGGGCTAAGGTTCCGCATGATTAGCGGCAGATTTGCCGTGAGGCGTGACACGCGCTTGTTCACATCTTCGAATGGTTGTAGATAAGGAAGCTGAACCATGGCGAAAAAGGCCTGCTCGAATGGATCGGCGATGGCCGCAGCGGTATCGAGTATTTGCTGGAAGCATTCGTCGATCAGTTGAGGTACTTCCAGCGGATGGTAGACCGTCCCGGTAACCCTCACTAGACTTGCACGCAATCGCCCACTGGCCTGCGGATCGAGCAGGTTATCCGATAGCAAGGCATGGAGATTCAGGACGGTGTAACGATTGAAACCCACCTCGGTCGCCTGCTCGACCAGAAGCTCGATCGCGGCCTTGTGGTTAAGGATCATCTGCGCTTCCAGCGCCCCTTTTCCTTCGGCCGCCTCGCCCAGCTCCAGCAACCGCTCCGTTTCGAGCAGCGAATACGTATTGCCCTCCAGACGGCTGGAGTTCCAGGACAGATCGATCAGTACGCGGTTGTAAATCTGCCGCACATAGGTCCCTGCGGGGCGTTCGCTGTCCGGCGAACGCCCCGATTCGAAGAGACGCAGCAGGGTTTCCGATTGAAGATAAAAGGTTTCGTTAGGTCGGTAGGCGTCGAGAAAGGCCCGGTTGTAGCCGACAGGACGACGGCTCTGCATTGGCTCGCGCACGGCCCGCTTGATGGCCTCGCCTTCGGCGGAGGTCGGGACGTAGACCTCGCCATGCGCTTCCCCCTTTATAGCGGGGAGAACAACATGCGACTCGCCACTCGCAACGGGTAACCGGTAGCGGCTTCCCCGGCCGCGCCCCTCGGCGCTTAGCCGCTTCTGTTCGACCAGCAGCGCCAGGCGGCGCTGCAAAGTGCGGCGTGGCAACTCATGCTCAAGCATGGCGCCGATCTCCTCGACAGAAGTACCGTCGGGAGAACGAGCAACCACGCGCAGAATGGCGTCGAACGCGGCTTGTGGTACCTGTTTCGGCACTGGATTCGTTGTGGCGCGATATTCGCTATTGCGCCATATTAACCGTTTATGTGGCGCATTTCCACCATTGCGCCATATTAAGTGGCGCGCAAATGGACTTATCTTGCCGTCGCCAATGAGAGGTCAATACATCGCCATGACGCCGATGTGGACCAACACTATCTCTTCATCGCGCACTTTAAGGTGGCTTCACTTCCCTGGACAGAAATCCGGGTTGGTTAAGTGATGAACCGCGGTGCAGGGTTATCCACGGGCGGGCGGCGCTCT
>JBGTFJ010000145.1:0-4181 GCA_041747355.1 Burkholderiales bacterium | reverse complement strand
TGCCGCCGTGGATCCGATACAGCTCTTCTTCGGTTATTGTATGCTCGGGAAATTCCTCGCGCGCCAGATCGTAGCCCCAGTTGCGGAACGCGCCCTCGGTATACTTCATGATGTTGCCCTTGTGCACCAGGGTCACGCTCTCGCGCTTGCTGTCGATCGCGTATTGAATCGCCTTGCGCACCAAGCGCTTGCTACCGAATTCGCTGATCGGCTTTACGCCAAGTCCGCTGCCTTCGAAGAATTCGGCGCCAAGCTCGTCTCTCAGAAAACGTGCGAGCTTTTCGTTTTCGGCCGAGCCGGATTTGTACTCGATGCCGGCATAGACATCCTCGGTATTCTCACGGAATATGACGACGTCGACGTGCTCCGGATTCTTGAGCGGCGACGGCACGCCGGCGTAGTAGCGCACGGGCCGGATGCACGCGTACAAATCGAGATCCTGGCGCAGGGCGACGTTAAGCGAGCGAAAGCCGCCGCCGACCGGTGTCGTCAGCGGGCCCTTGATCGAAACGACGATGTCTTTGAGCGCTTCACGCGTTTCATCCGGAAAAATTTCGCCGCCATAACGTTCGACAGCCATCTCGCCGAGGTACAGCTCCATCCAATGAATTTTGCGCTTGCCGTCGTAGCCCTGCGCGACTGCCGCATCCCACACGCGCAGGCAGGCTCGCATGATGTCGGGGCCAATGCCGTCGCCCTGGATGAAGCCGAGTATGGGATTATCCGGTACCACGAACTTGCCGTTTTCGATGCTGATTTTCCGACCGGAAACGGGGAGGGAGATGTTCTGATAAGCCATGTTGGTCTGCCGCGAAAAAAACGATTATAGCGGCATCAGGGATACGCGACTTCGCGTGAATTCGAAAACAAACGCGGCTCGTTTCGCAAGCCGCCGTCGACTATCCTGCCGGTACTATGCGTACATCACAGGGCCCAGCCCACCGACAGACGCCGCTATTTTCGACGCATCAAGCCGAAGCCACGCGATACATACCTTGTGAATCCGGCGCCGCCTGTGTCGCCTTTGACCATCAGTTCGATCATGGTGCGGAAATTGATTTCAGTGTTTGCAGCACGCGCTAGGCAGAGAAACCCATATAGTTCGCCATTTATTCGCTTGGCCGATTCCGCAAAGAAAAAGCGCACGCAGCTTTCCGACTCGCTTAACGCCAAAGCGTCGATTCGAAATGGCGAACGGGCGATTCTCCATATTTCGTATTGTGCAGGCGATGCAGAAACAGCATTTCGTCGAGCACCTCGGCCGGAAAACCCTGACGCCCGTCACGGTCGTCGATGATCAATTTGTTGATGTAATCGACGAGCTCGGGACAACCCCACATCAGCGTGATATTGCGCGCAACGTGTGGAAATTTCTTTTCGACTTCCGACAGTATTTTCATAGCGATCGCTCCCTTGACGATATGCGCCACGCGAAGTTGGCTGTTCAGGAACGTTAGCAATGCCTATGCCGGAACAATGCGACGATGCGATAGCTGATGCCCGACACCTGCGCCTCGAAAGACTTTTGACGGGGTGTCATGGACTTCAGGACGGCGATTATCAGGACGACTGGATTCTCGGCCGTCCGAATTCTCGGCTGGGGCGGCGAAGTCGCGGCAGGACTAGGAGACTGACATCCCATGCGAGATTGGCGCGCCCTACTGGATTCGAACCAGTGACCTTTGGCTTCGGAAACCAACACTCTATCCAACTGAGCTAAGGGCGCATTCCACCGGAAAGCTTAGCGTTTTTCGTTTCCAGCGTCTACGCGTGTGCTGCAAGGCAGCCTGGTATACCGCTATAATTCAATTTTTTTTCAAGAGGTTCCGGTGAACGAATCCCACGACGAACACACATCGCCGATCAAGACGCCCGGGCAATTGCTAATGGTCGTGCTCGCCGCCTTCCTAGTGCCGATAATCGGCATTTCGCTGCTTGCGGCGCTGATTACGAGCGGTTCGAGAATCGATCCGAAATCGCCGGCAATGTCTGACGACGCCGTTGCCGAACGGCTTAAGCCGATCGGTGAAGTCGTTGTGACCGATGCTGCGAAGGGCTCCAATACGGGCGCTGGCGCTGAAGCCGCGGCTGGACCTGAATCACCTGCCGCGCCGCCAGCGGATGGAAAAGATAAAGCCGCAACCAAAGGGCAGGGCGCGGCAACCGTTCTGCCTGAACCGGCTGCCGCGCCAGCAAACGCCACCAGCGCAAAGCCTGCCGCCGACGCAGGAAAATCCGTATACGAAGTCTATTGCGTGGTCTGCCATGCAAGCGGCGCCGCCGACGCGCCGAAGTTCGGTGACAAAACGGCGTGGGCGCCCAGGATTCAAACCGGTATCGATACACTGTATGCCAGCGCATTGAAGGGCAAAGGCGCAATGCCGCCAAAAGGCGGCAATGTCTCGCTGCCTGATGCCGACGTCAAAGCCGCTGTCGATTATCTCGTTAGCCAGGCAAAGTAGTGCATCGCCGAGTTCCAGCGAAAGCAGCGCCTGTCGTTCCGACGTGGCGACTTACGCGATAGGGGACATCCAGGGTTGTTTTGGCGCGCTGCGGAAGCTGATCGCGGCAATCTCTTTCAATCCTGATCGTGACCGCCTCTGGCTGGTCGGCGACCTGGTCAATCGCGGGCCGGAGTCGCTCGCAACCTTACGCTTTGTCAAAAGCCTGGGCGAAACGGCGATCACGGTTCTCGGCAATCACGATCTGCATCTGTTGATGGTCGCCAACAATCTGGCGAAGCCCAAGCGCAACGATACGCTCGGCGAGATTCTCGCGGCACCAGACCGCGACGAGCTTCTGCACTGGCTGCGCCTGCGACCGCTGTTGCACGCGGAAGGGGATTATTTGATGGTGCATGCGGGTTTGCTGCCTTCGTGGAACCAGGTAAAAGCGGCGTCGTTGGCGCGCGAGGCAGAAGCGGCTTTGCGCGCAGACGCTTACCGCGACTTCATGGCCGATCTGTACGGCAATCAGCCTGATGGGTGGAGCGAAGAATTATCCGGCGTAGCGCGGTTGCGCGTCGTGTTCAACGCATTCACGCGCCTACGTTTGTGTTCGCAACAAGGCAGGATGGAATTTTCCTGCAAGGCCGGACCGGAAAAGGCGCCGTCCGGTTATATGCCCTGGTTCGACGTACCGGATCGGGCGAGCCGCGCTACCACGATCGTTTTCGGCCACTGGTCGGCTCTCGGACTTCGCATCCGGACGAATCTGCTGGCGCTTGATAGTGGCTGCCAGTGGGGAGGCTCGCTCTCGGCGGTTCGGCTCGAAGATCGCCAGGTGTTTCAAGTTGACTGCCGTCAGTAGCATTAGCCGAGGCAGTCGAAAATCCCAAAGCCGCGATAATCTGGTCGCGCGCCTGGCGGGCGAGTTCGCTTCGGTTTAGGCCTGCTGTTGCTATCGTTTCGGTAAAAATCAATTGCGCGACCGTCCTCGCTTGATTGGCGATCGCGCGCACCGATTCGAAAAACCGGGTATCGCCTGCATAAATAACCTCCGCGCTAGCGCTGCCATCGGGCCGCATGTAGCGAATTCCGACCGGCCGAACATGCGCATCGGAAATCAGCGCGGCATGCAGTAGCGATGCATGAAACGGCGCGACCCTCCCGCCCTCGGTCGTCATTCCTTCGGGAAATACCGCAACGACTTCACCTGATTTCAACAGATCGATCATTTCTTCATTGATGCGCTTGACGTCTGCCCGCGTGCTGCGCGCGATGAATAAAGTGCCGGCTTTTTCGCACAGCCATCCGAGTATCGGCAGCCACGGAACCGGCCACGACCGCACCTCTGATTTCGAAACAAAACGCGAGGGACAGACTGCCTGAATGACGAAAATGTCGAGCCAGGACACGTGGTTGGCGACGAGCATCATGGGCCGCGCCGTCGTGCGGTTGCGCGGCGGGCCGTCAATCTTCAATTCAACGCCAAGGATTGCCAGCAATTTCCCGGACCACTTTTGAATCAGCGCGCGCTCACGCGTTTTTGCCACCAACGGAAAAACAAAACCCGCTGTCGCCACACCCTGTAGCAGGTGTAGCGTCAAGCGGGTCAAGCGAAACAGGGAAAGCGGCCGGATGTGACGAAACCGATATAGCCGACGGGATAACTGGCGAGAGTCAGCGGGCGACGCGTGTCACACCGCCACCTGAAAGCAGACGCACGCGCTCGCCCGGTTT
>JBGTFJ010000144.1:0-4893 GCA_041747355.1 Burkholderiales bacterium | reverse complement strand
TGGTGAGTGTATGCGTTGGAATACTTATTGAAGTCAGTGTCATTGTCCAAAAGATCGAGCGCTTGCTGATAATGCTTACGCCCGAGTTCCTGCCTTTCCACCTGAAAAAGAAAATCGGCATAGCCCTTTGTGTTTATGCTTCTAAAGTATTTGTTAGGAGATGCCTGAATTGCTCTTTTCCAAAATTCCTCCGCAAGCAGATGGTCTCCGCTAATCCAAAGATTTTGCGCGATGGTCGCATACTCGACGTCCGTCACAAGCTTGGGATCTTGTTCGACCACATAGACTGCTTGTCTCGTCAATGATGTCGCTACCTGGGCATTCGTGTTGGAGTCATGGTAGTAGTGAGGATTTCTGAACTCCTGCGGGACTTGAGATAAAAGTTTACTTTTTTCATTTAGCTTAATCAGTTCAAGAACCGTTTTACTCAGCTGCTCTCGCAGCGATCTACGACTATCGGATTTTTGCAGCTTGAATGAAAATATCGCGGCCATGATGGAAACGGCTAATGCGAAAGTACTGATCACCGTTTCCAACTTTACGTACTCCTGTATGTAGTCCACGGGAAATGCCTAGCCGTAGGTCTCGACCTTCGGATCGCGCCGCAACAATTCTTCCAGCGCATCTTTGGGCGGAATCGCCTCGTGCAAAATTCGGCAGACGGCGCGCGTCAGAGGCATGTCGACACCGATTTCATCCGCCAGACGCATAACTTCGCGCGCGGTGTAAACACCTTCGGCGACATGGCCGAGCCTTTCGAGGATCGCTGCCAGCGGTTCTCCGTGGGCGAGCCCCAATCCGACTTGCCGATTGCGCGACAAGTCGCCGGTGCAGGTCAGAATCAGGTCGCCGGCGCCGGCCAGGCCGATAAAGGTTTCGAGCTTGCCACCGAGCTTCATGCCGAGGCGCGTGATCTCGGCGAGACCACGGGCAATTAGCGCGGCGCGCGCGTTGTGCCCCAAACCCATGCCGTCGCAAATGCCGGCGGCGATGGCCATTACGTTCTTGACGGCGCCGGCGACTTCGACGCCGATCACATCGTCGCTCGCGTAAATGCGCAGGCGAGGGCTGTGCAATTGCGCCACCATGTCGCGGCAGAAGGGTGCGTCGTTCGACGCCAGCGTGACCGCGGCGGGAAGATTGCGGGCGACTTCCTCCGCAAAGCTGGGTCCGGACAGCACGCCGCGAGGAATGGCCGCGGGCAGTTCCTCCTCCGCGATCTGATGCGGCAGCTTGGCGGTTTTCGCTTCGAACCCTTTACTCGCCCAGATGACGGCAGCGGGATGGCCGATTTGTGCGATTTCCCGGAAAGCAGGGCGCAGCCCGGCGCTCGGGACAGCAACCAGAATCAAGTCGCACCGATTGACCGCTGCCGATACCGAACCGGCGAACGCGATAGCGTCTGGCATCGCGAAATCCGGCAAATACCGGCGGTTCTGCCGGCCCGCCGACATTTCCGACAACTGGTTTGCGCTACGCACCCAGAGCGTAACGCTGTGCCGGGCGGCAAGGCTGAGGCAAAGCGCCGTACCCCAGGCGCCGGCCCCGAGAACCGCAATTTTCACCGTGCTCTCGTCACGTTAGAGGCTGAAGAAAAACGTTTAGCGCAGCCAAGCCCGGTTCCGAAAGGAGGGCGCAGGTTAAAGGAAGTGCGCCGTAAGCGGGAGGACACCAGCATTCAATATCGGAGGGTATGCCGGCAAGTGCAGCAGTTTTGACTGTCAAACGCCCCACACCTGGCTGGTCCTGACATAACCGCTTTGGCCGTCGCGATGGGCGACTTTTGCCCAGCCGGGAGCGGAATATTCGATGAAGTCGAGCACGACGTTCTGTTCGGCGCGGAATACCACGGCGGATTTGTCGTTCGCCGCCTCCCTGACATCGACGACGGGCACGCGGACCAGCACGCTGCGCTTGTCGCCGATCGCCTTGTTCTCGATCCAGGCAAGTTCGCCGTTTGCGTCGCGCACCTTGGCCCAGCCTTCAAGCGAAACCACGATCTCGAGCGGATAACCACGGCTCAGGATCGACAGCTTGCGCCCTTTCAGCGATGGCGCATCGTAGGTGACAGCGGCGTTTTCGGTGACGCTGCGAAACTCCGGCGCCGGATTGGCTTGCGCGGCAAATGCCAGCAGGAATGCCAGCAGCGCGCGGCGCGACCAGGGAATCATCTAATGCGTCGTTTCGGTCTTTTCAGCCGACTCCTGCTTGCGCTGGGCATACAGCGTTTCGAAATTCATCGGGTTCAGGATGACCGGCGGAAAGCCGGCGCGCGTCACGACGTCCGAAATCGTTTCGCGGACATACGGGAACAGGATATTCGGGCAGGCAACGCCGAGCAGTTGTTCGATGTTTTCCTGCGGCACGTTGCGCAACTGGAAAATCCCGGCCTGCGCGACTTCGACCAGGAACATGTTTTTGTCCTGCAGCTTGGCGGTGATCGTGACGGTCAGCACGACTTCGAATACGCCTTCGCCGACCGGGCTGCCTTGCGTGTGCAACTGCACGTCTATCTGCGGGCCTTCGCGCTCGAGAAAAACCTGCGGCGCGTTCGGAATCTCAAGCGACAGATCCTTGACGTAGATTTTTTCGATTGCGAATACGGGTTGGTCGCTCATGAAATTCCTTTGCGGTGTACGCATGTTTCGCTGGCAAAATCGGTGCGGCTGTTGTCCTAGGCTTCCAGGCCGAGCATCGCATCCAGCTTATGTTCGTGATCGAGCGCCGCGAGTTCCTGATATCCGCCGATATGCTGATCGCCGATATAGATTTGCGGCACGGTGCGGCGCCCGGTTTTCTGCATCATCTCGAGACGCTGGGCGGGATCGAGATCGACACGGATTTTCTCGATGTCGGCGATGCCTTTCGCCCGCAGCAGACGCTCCGCCATCATGCAGAAAGGGCAACTCGCGGTGCTGTACATGCGAACCTGGGCCATGCGCTGCCGCGTTATTTTTTGGTGAGCGGCAAGCCGGCCTGTTCCCAGGCAATCAATCCGCCGCGAAGTTCGAAAACCTCGGCGAAACCGGCCTTGCGCAGCAGCGATGACGCCCCGGATGCGCGATTGCCGTTGCGGCAGGTGACAATCAGCGGGCGGGTCTTGAATTTCTCGATTTCGCGCAGGCGATCCTTCAGTTGCGTGTGCGGAATGTGCCTGGCGTTCGGCAAATGGCCGGCCGCGTATTCGGCTGCCTCCTGGACATCGAGAATCATCGCGTCGCGGCGGTTGATCAACTGCGTCGCTTCGAACACGCCGAGCGCATTGCGCTTGCCGAAGCCGCCTGTAATGAGCGGCCAGATCAGCATGCCGCCGCTGATTGCCGCGACCAAAACCATCCAGATATTTTGTTGTATGAATTCGAGCATAGCGGTTTGCAGAACATCGGCGCGATTCGCAGCGCGTACGCGGGGCACGATGGGCGCGGGCACGATGGGCGAAAAATAGCTAAAATGATACACGAGTTCGAAACTGCGGTTTCAGCCGCACCGACCTGCACGACTTTGCGACTGCCGAAGCTCGAATCCGCGCAATCCACCAGACCGCTCGCACGAGCGTGGCGCCTGACTCACCTTGATTTGAATCCGCCGTCAAAGGGGAAATGTGAAGACGCTAATTCTGCTGCGGCATGGCCAAAGTGTATGGAACCAGGAAAACCGCTTTACCGGATGGACCGACGTCGATTTAACCGCCCATGGCAGGGACGAGGCGAAGCGGGCTGGATCGCTGTTGAAGGAGCAGGGGTTCGGAATCGATATCGCATTCAGTTCGTTTTTGAAACGCGCCATCCGCACGCTGTGGATCGTGCTCGACGAGATGGACGCGATGTGGATTCCGGTGGCGACATCGTGGCGACTGAATGAGCGGCACTACGGCTCGCTGCAGGGGCTGAACAAGGCCGAGACGGTGGCCAAGTTCGGCGACGAACAGGTTCTGATGTGGCGGCGCAGTTATGACACGCCGCCGCCCGCGCTTCCCGAATTCGACCGCCGCTACTGGGCCAGCGATCCGCGTTATCGCGGCCTCGTCAAGGAACAGATTCCGTTGACCGAAAGCCTGAAAGATACCGTCGCGCGCTTTCTGCCGTACTGGAACGAAACCATCGCGCCGACCATACACAGCGGCCGTCGCGTCATCATCGTCGCGCACGGCAATTCTCTGCGCGCGCTGATCATGCATCTCGATCAGCTTTCTCACGAGGAAATCCTGACCACCCATATTCCGACCGGCATCCCGCTGATTTATGAGCTCGACGATAGCCTGAAGCCGATACGCCACTTTTATCTTGGTGCTGACGCCGAAATCGAAACTGCCATAGCCGAAACGGCGGCGCAGTGAAAAGCGAGCTGGAAAAAAGGCGGGGCGCAGACCGCGCCGAATGAACGTCCTGACCGGTTGCGCCGGGCTCATCGGCTTATTCCTGATCACAATCAGCGCAGCGATTTCCGCACCCAAAGACGACCTCGCGAATCTGCGGCAACGGCTGGGCGCGCTGCAGAAACAGCTTGCCGAATCCGAGGACGACCAAGCCGACGCGACCGACGCGTTGCGGGCATCGGAACGCGCCATCTCGGACATCAATCGCGAACTCGCCGATCTCGCGCGGCGGAACAGCGATGCGGAAAACGAGGTGCGCGAACTGCAAAGCGCGGCAGCCCGACTTGAAGGCGATATCGACGAGCAGCAAATCGCAGTCGGCAAGCTGCTCGCACAGCGCTACCGGCAAGGGCAAGCGCCGTGGCTACGTTTGTTGCTGAGCGGCGAGGATCCGAATCGGGTCGCGCGGCAACTGTATTACTACGGCTACATTGCGCGCGCCCAAGCCGGCTTGCTTGACGAACTGCGAAGCAACCTCGAGGCTCAGGAGGACCTGCAACGCAAAGCCGCGCAAGCAC
>JBGTFJ010000143.1:0-2047 GCA_041747355.1 Burkholderiales bacterium | reverse complement strand
TCACCGATTCCACGATCGTGCTGGAGGCTTCCCATTCCAACTATGAAGATTTGCTCGAAGCCGGCGTCAATCTATACGAACGCGACGATCGCCTGCTGCACGCCAAGACGGCGGTGATCGACGGCCTGTGGTCGACAGTCGGATCGAGCAATCTGGACTACCGGAGCTTCGTGCATAACGACGAAGCCAACGCCGTTATCTTTGGACAGGAATTCGGCGGGCAAATGGAAGCCTTGTTTCTCAGCGATCTGAAGCGCGCGCATCAGGTCGAGCTTGCGCAGTGGGAGGATCGCTCCGTGTGGAAGCGGCTTAAAGAACGATTCAGCGTTCTGTTCTATTATTTTATATAGCGGGGGCTCCTGGAGTCACTGGCGTCAGTCTCTGCTGTTGTCTGGCATCGAAAAAATGAAGCCCTCCGGACGTACCTCACAGTGATCGTCAGCTAAGCGTCGACCTGAAGCCGGCTTTTGTGCTCAGCTTGTCCGCGGTTCAAGGGTGGGCGATCGACCGGCGTTACGCTTACGCGAACGAATTCGCCGTTCGCGGCATGAGTGGTGGCGCCGTAGTCCCAGCGTTCGATGCGATAGTGCTCATTCGCGTTGCATACATCGTGACGGATCAGATTTACCGAGTTGGGCGCCTCGTGGCGTACCCGCGACGACACCGCGGTTCCCGCCTGGGCGGTCCACAACTCGCGAGGCAAATCGCCGTAACGATCGCTCAGGCGTGCAGCGAACGGCAGATGAATATGACCGCCGAGTATCAGATCGGCTCCCGCCCTCGCCCATGAACGCACCGCTTCGTGGGCGCCGTGCAGGACGTTTTTTTCGTCGCGCGCGCGTGTCACGTGTACCGGCTGATGGGTCACCACGATTCGTAACTGGCCGCTTTTGGCCAGGCACAGGCGCTGCGCCACGCGCCGGATCTGACTGGGCGATACCTCGCCGTCTTCATGACGATATCGCCGCGTCGTCTTGACGCCGACCACCAGCAGATCGGCCGATTCGAACTGCGGATTGAGTACCGCGCCGAAGTGGCGCTGATAGTTTCGGTAAGGGCGCAGCGTGCGCGCGATGACGTTGAATAACGGAATATCGTGGTTGCCGGCCAGCACCAGCTTCGGCCCGGGCAGCCTGTCGACAAAGCGCCGTGCCGCCATGAACTGCGAGCGCGTCGCGCGCTGCGTGATATCGCCGGAGATTACGACCAGATCGGGCATTTGCGCGCGCGCCAGGCGCAGCAATGCCTCGACGACCACCGGCTGTTCGGTGCCGAAGTGCGTATCCGAAATATGCAAAACGGTACTCATGACGCGTCCGGGGTGTCCACTGCATCCGACGACTCGCGGCTCGCGCTTGCCAGCAATAGGAGCGGCGTTGGTCCCACGCAGAAACGCAGGGGCGTGTCGAGCGCCGTTATCTCGCCGTCGATCGCCACTTTTACGCGCCGACGACCCCGGGGCCGTACCGTCATGCGTTTGAAGGCGAAGCTGTGCACGTGATCCGAGTCACCGAGCCGGCTCATCGCGCCGCGCAACGCCAATCCCAGCATGGACAGCGCGCCGATCGGGCGGACTGTAATGGCGGCCAGTTCACCGATTTGCACAGCGCTTTTTTCCGGGATGCCGATCTGCTGCAACTGCAAGGGATTATTGCCGACGAACAATGTCGGCGTGCGCAATGTGCGGGTCTGATTGGCCGTCCCCTCTTCGCATTCGACATTGAGAATCAACTGACGGTGCTCGCGCAGCAAGGTCATCAATCCCGAACAGAAAGCGACGAACCGGTGGCGGCCGAACTTCTGCTTGTCGGCTTCGCGCTGCTCGAGCAATTCCGGGTACAGGCCGAGGCTGGCGTTGACCAGGAAAAGCCGGTCGTTGATCAAGCCGACCTGAGCGGGCCGGATGCTGGCATCGAGCAATGCCCGCGTCGCCTCGGCGGTATCCGACGAGATGCCGTGCGCGCGGCTGAAGTAATTGAACGTGCCTTGCGGTATCACACCGAACGGCCGGCCTTTCTGCAGCGTCGCGTACGCCACGGCATTGATC
>JBGTFJ010000142.1:0-2780 GCA_041747355.1 Burkholderiales bacterium | reverse complement strand
GGTAGCTCATTGGTAGCTCAACTCAGCAAGCGCTATGCCAAAATGATTTATCGATACAGAATATGGAGTTGGCGCTGTCGCCAAGGCAAATAACGAATCGTCGCGGGAGAAGCGGTTGGGCTCAGGCGACGCCGATGCTGTAAATCGCCGCTGCTCCTACCTAGCGGCTTGTCGCGGTTAGGCGACAGAGCAAAAGCATGACAGAGCAAAAGCATAAAAAAAGGTCTACACTGAAAATAAAGAAGCGAGCGAGGACTTGCACATGCAAAGCGTCGAGGAACTGCTGCGCAATAAATCCGCCCGGCCCTTGGCCAAGGTGGCGCCGGATGTTTCGGTCTACGAGGCGGTCAGATTGATGGCCGAATACAACGTCGGCGCGCTGATCGTTTGCGACGGCGACGGCAAAATGGTCGGCATGATCAGCGAGCGCGATTACGCGCGTAAAATCGTGCTACAGGGCCGCTCGTCGCGTAGCACGATGGTGCGCGACATCATGAGCGAAAAGGTTATTTCTGTAACGCCGACCCAGGACATCGAGGACTGCATGATCCTGATGACGCAAAAGCGCATACGCCATCTGCCGGTCGTCGAAAACAGCGAGGTGCTGGGCCTGCTCTCGATCGGCGACCTGGTGCACGCGACGATCTCCGAAAAGGAATACATCATCCATCAACTGGAAAACTATATTCACGGCTGACGGATTAATCTCCTCATGGCCGGGCGGCGACTTTAATGTCATCACCAGAGCCAGGCAGTGAGTATCTGCGCGCGAAGCAAGAAAGCGCTTCGTCGTCTTCGCATTTCATCTACGTATCGTCTTGACCAAGCCGCCTTGAATCCTCTTTTTGGCGCCATCGTCATCGGCGACGAAATCATGCGCGGCAAGCGCGAGGATAAGCACTTCGCAAAGCTGCGCGAGTTGCTCTCCGGCCGCGGGTTCGCTTTGTCGTGGTGCCTGTACCTTGGGGACGATCCCGAGCAGATCACAGCCAGCCTGCGCGCGACGTTTGCCCAGACAGACATTACCGTCTTCTGCTTCGGCGGCATCGGCGCCACACCTGACGATTACACCCGGCAATGCGCGGCCCGCGCAGCAGGCGTCGAGCTGTACCGCCATCCGGATGCGATTTCGGAAATTGAAGAGCAATACGGCGCGTCCGCGTGGCCGCTGCGCGTGCTGATGGCCGAATTGCCGCGCGGCAGCGCCATTATTCCAAACCCATTCAACCGCGTTCCCGGCTTCAGCCTGCGTTCCCATCATTTTCTGCCTGGCTTCCCGGAAATGGCGTGGCCGATGGTCGAATGGCTGCTCGACACGCATCATTCGACTTCGGCCGCCCGCTTCGAGCGCGAGTGCGCCATATTAGTGTTCGGCGCTTACGAAAGCCTGCTGCTCGATCTGATGAATCGTTGTGTATCGGGCTTCCCTGCGGCGAAGTTATTCAGCCTGCCGACCGTCGGGCGCGACGATCGGCGCATCGAGCTCGGCGTTCGCGGAGAGCCTGAAACGGTGGAGCGGGCGATCGATTACCTGAAGCAGGGGGTCGCTAAACTTGGCTTCGATTGGCGCGACTCGGCCGCCGCGGGCGATCCCGATTGATGGTCGTGCGCGTTGCAAGGTCGCCGGGGGCGTGTTGCCGTAACCAAGCGAAAAAAAGCCCCGCGGCGCGGGGCTTTCAACAAGCACGGGTAAGGAGGATTTACCCGTGCGCTTCCTGCCATTCGGGCACTGCTCGCTGCTTACGCGGATTTCTTCTTGCCGGCCGAAGCTGCTTGGTCGGCAGCGCTGCGGGTTTGTTCAGCGACGCTGTTCACGGTCGCTTCCGCGCTATCCTGAAACTGCTTGGCGGTTTTCGACAGATTTTCGTACGCGGTGTTGGCTGTGGCGATTGCTGTTTTCATGGCGGCGACGGCCAGGCCTGATGCTGCCGGCGACGTTTTTTCCACGCTATCGATCACTTGCACCACTTGGCGATTGAATTCCGCAGCCTGCTCTTCAACCAGTTTGCTGAGTTCCGCCTGGGTCGAGGTGGCGACGTTGTAAATGCTGCGCGCGTATTCGCTGGCCTGTTCGACGCTCGGCTTGACCAGGCTGGTGCGAAGTGAATCGAATTCCTGCGCGTCCTTGACGGACGACAGCGATTTGGCGTTTTGCGCGCTGATTGCGAAAGCGCTTTTGGCGGCTTCGACCTGAATGGCGATCATGCGCTCCGCGCTGCCGAGGATGATGCTGGCGTAGCGCAGGGCGGTGTCGACATTGGCTTGATTGACTGCTGAAAGTTGTTCCTTGACTTTGCTTGTGTTATCCATGAGTTTCTCCGTCGTGAGTAGATGTGTGATTGCTCGGGTGCAGCGCTCAACTGCAAGTATTGCTGCACCGCACAAATCACATTTTACGGCAATTGGGTTATATGTCAATACCGTTTTTTAGAGATGTTTCCGTGCGTGCGGCGTCGCACAACGACAGTCCTGCAGTGAGTGAGAGTCATGAGCGAACTATACGGATACGGCGAACGCGAGCCTTCCCTTGCGACCACCGAATTGCCGACATCGGCAGTCACGCTGAAAGGGGATTGGACGCTTGACGCTTTGGCATCGCGGATACGGCCGCTGACGCAACAAGCGCATCGCTACACCCAGCGCGCGTGGGATTTGCGCGAGGTCGGGCGTATCGACGATGCCGGCGCGACATTGTTGTGGCATGCGTGGAGGGCGCGGAGGCCGGCATCGCTATTGTTGCGCCCGGAACAGGAGGCAATGTTCGCCAGGCTCGCGGATGC
>JBGTFJ010000141.1:0-2135 GCA_041747355.1 Burkholderiales bacterium | reverse complement strand
CTTCGTCGTGCGTGAAGAGCGCGGGCTTGCCGCCGACCGGGGCGGAGAAATTGCACGTCAGATAAGCGACCGGCGCCTGAATACTGCCTGCCACGGTTGCGCTGGCCAGCCGCCGGCGAGTGATCGCGTCATCCATCCAGGCGCCGCCGCGCTTGGATGGGCGCGCATACATATCGAGATAGAACTGACCCACCCGCGCGCCACTGCGATCTTCGATATCGAAAAAACGCACATCGGGATGCCAGGTTGGCGCTTCGGCCGGCTTGATGCTTACGTCATAAAGCGTTTCGACGACTTTGAACATTCCGGGGAGCACTTTGGTTTCCGGAAAATACTGCTTCACCTCCTGATCCGAAAACGCATAGCGCGCAACGCGCAGTTTTTCCGATGCAAAGCCGATATCCCAGGCTTCCAGGTCGTCCATGCCCATCGACTCTTTCGCAAACCCCTTCAGCTCGGCGAGGTCGCGCTCGGCGAATGGCTTGGCCTTGACTGCCAGATCGCCGAGAAAATCGAGCACCTCGCGCGGGCTTTCCGCCATCTTCGGTTCCAGCGAGAGCTCGGCGTAGTTCGAAAATCCGAGCAAGCGCGCGATTTCGCGGCGCAAGGTCAGGATCTTCCGGATCGCCGCGGTGTTATCCCATTCCGCCTTGCCGAACTCGGATGAGCGCGTCACGTAAGCGCGATACATCAATTCCCGCAACGGACGATTTTCCGCGTATTGCATGACCGGCAAATAGCACGGCGCATGCAATGTCAATTTGTAACCAGGCTTGCCTTCGTCGGCTGCTGTTTTTTTTGCGGTTTCGATAACGTCTTCGGGCAGGCCGGCCAGCTCATCGCGATCCTGAACGTAGTGCGCGAATGCATTGGTCGCATCGAGCAGGTTGTCGCTGAACTTCGACGAAGTCGCGGCCAGCTCCTCGCTGATTTCCATGAATCGCTGTTTCTGCTCAGTCGGCAACTCTGCCCCGCCAAGGCGAAAATCGCGCAATTCGTTTTCGATTATTTTCTGCTGCGCGCGGCTGAGCCGGGAAAATGATGGTGAAGCTTTCAGCTGTTTGTATTTCTCATACAGACCCTGATGCTGACCGAGCTCGGTGTAGTACTGCACGATATGCGGCAGATTGGCGTTATAAACCTCGCGCAGCTCAGGGCTGTTCATCACACCATTCAGGTGCCCGACCTGCCCCCAGGCGCGGCTCAGGCGTTCATTGGCATCTTCCAGCGGCTGCACGAAATGGTCCCAGGTCGGCGCGTCGGTTTGAGAGACGAGCCTGGCGACCAGCGCGCGGTTTTCGGACAACAGTTGTTCGACGGCTGGGGCAACGTTGCTGATATTGAATTCGGCAAAGCGCGGCAGGCCGGAAAAATCGAGTAGGGGATTCATATTTGGCGGGGTAGAAATGGGTTTACTTGCAGACATGCGGATGCTGGCTTAGTTCGGCCATGCGGCAGGTGAAGCGCGGCTAGGTCGACTCCCGAACCACCTCTCCGTTGACCAGCGTGTAGCACACCCTGCCGAGCATTTTCTGGCCGATAAAAGGCGTGTTTTTGCCTTGGCTTTTCAGGGCTTTTGCTTCGACGGTCCAGCGCCGCGCAGGATCGAAGATGCAGATGTCGGCAGCGGCGCCGACGCCGAGTTGACCGGCCGCTTGCCGGTTGGCTCGATCGCCAGCCAGGCCGATGATCTGGGCCGGTTCGGAGGTGATTTTGGCCAGCGCTGCGGCCAGCGAAACGGCGCTTTCCTGCGCCCATTTCAAAGTCAGCGGCAGCAGGAGTTCGAGGCCGGTCGCGCCAAGTTCGGCCTCGGCAAACGGCAGTTGCTTGGCGTCGTCGTCGACCGGCGTATGGTCGGAGCAGATCGCGTCTATCGTGCCGTCCTGCAAGGCAGCGCGCAGCGCGTCGCGATCGGCAGCGCTTCGAAGCGGCGGACTCAGGTAGCAATTCGAATCAAAAAAGCCGATGTCGTTTTCACACAGATGCGCGTGATTGATCGCAATATCGCATGTGATCGCGAGGCCGTCGCGCTTGGCGGCGCGGATCATCTCGATACCAGCGGCGCTCGATAGCCGGCACAGATGCAGCTTCGCGCCTGTTTCGCGAGCCAGCAGCAGCATGGTCGCCAGCGCCAC
>JBGTFJ010000140.1:0-8046 GCA_041747355.1 Burkholderiales bacterium | reverse complement strand
TCATCGCTCGCCGCTTCGGGCTTGGCCGACAGACATTCCTTCATGAAAGCCTTGCGCTCATCGCCGGCCAGGTTTTTCTTCTTGGCGTCGTCGTTGCAAGTTTTCATCTTACCCTGCTGATCGGTCGTCTTGCCATCAGCTTTGGCGTCGCTCTTGGCCGACAGACATTCCTTCATGAAACTTTTGCGCTCATCGCCTTTCTTGCCTTCGGCCTGCTCGTTGCACACCTTCATTTTTGTCTGTTGCGGCGTTTGAGCGTAGGCATGCGGCAATGCAAAAATCGACAGCGCCAGAAAAAGCGCGGATTTCGTCATCTCTTTCTCCTCTGGTGGTGGGTGAAAACATCAGTTTAGCAGAGCGCGCCGCCGGCTTTGCAAGCGTCATCCGGCGGTCGTGGTTTCCGGCGAAAATTCGCGGAGCAGATCGCGGATGGCGGCGATGCGTTCGTTGACCTTGGGCAGCGACGCTTGCATCTTCAACCGATCGGGCCCACCGAAACGGAGCTCGCGTCTGCGTTGCACCAGATCGAGGATGCGCGCCGGATCGATCGGTGGTTTCGGGATGAATTGCAGCTGTATGGAATCCGCGGCCGCATCGATGCGCGCGATGCCCAGCGGCTTGGCAATAACGCGCAGTCTGTGCGTTTCGAGAAGACACTTGGCGGGCTCGGGCAAGAGACCGAAACGGTCGATTAATTCTTCGTGCAGTGTTTCGAGTTCGGGCAGCGTAGTACAGTTTGCCAGCCGCTTGTAAAGGACGAGCCGCTCGTGCACATCGTTGCAATAATCGGGCGGCAGCAAGGCCGGCGTATGCAGATTGATTTCGGTGGTCACGCCGAGCGGCGCCGACAGATCGGGTTCAAGGCCGAGTTTCAGCGATTTGACCGCGCTGTTCAACATCTCGGCATAAAGATTGAAGCCGATTTCCTGCATCTCGCCGCTTTGCGATTCGCCGAGCACTTCGCCGGCGCCGCGGATTTCGAGATCCTGCATGGCGAGATAAAAACCCGCGCCCAGCTCTTCCATCATCTGGATCGCTTCCAGCCGTTTGCGCGCTTGCGCGGTAATCGGCTGTTCGTCGGGTATTAGTAAATAGGCGTAGGCCTGATGGTGCGAGCGGCCGACGCGACCGCGTAGTTGATGCAGTTGCGCGAGGCCGAATTTATCGGCGCGGTTGATGATGATGGTGTTCGCGCTCGGAACATCGATGCCGGTTTCGATGATGGTTGTGCACAGCAGAAGATTGAATCGCTGTTGATAAAAGTCGCGCATGACGAGTTCGAGATCGCGCTCGCGCATCTGTCCGTGGGCAACGCGCAAACGCGCTTCCGGCAGCAGCTTGACTAGCCGCGCCGCGACGGTTTCTATCGTCTCGATTTCGTTATGCAAAAAATAAATCTGACCGCCGCGCTTGAGCTCACGCAAGCAGGCCTCGCGAATCAGCCCGTCGCTGTAATGAGAGACGAAGGTCTTGATCGCGAGCCGGCGCTGCGGCGCGGTCGCGATCACGGAAAAATCGCGCAAGCCTTCGAGCGACATGGCGAGCGTGCGTGGGATCGGCGTCGCGGTCAGCGTCAACACATCGACCTCGGCGCGCAACGCTTTCAATTGCTCTTTCTGGCGCACACCGAAGCGATGTTCTTCGTCGATGATGACGAGTCCGAGGCGCGCGAACTTGACGCCTTTCTGGATCAGCTTATGCGTGCCGATCGCGATATCCAGCCTGCCGTCGGCTAAACCCTGCAAGGCGTCAGCCTGTTCCTTAAACGAACGAAAGCGCGACAGTTCGGCGATCTTCACCGGCCATTCGCTGAAGCGGTCGGAAAAGTTCTGGAAATGCTGCTCGGCGAGCAGAGTCGTGGGCACCAAAACCGCGACCTGCTTGCCATCCACCATCGCGATGAAAGCCGCGCGCAGCGCGACTTCGGTTTTGCCGAAGCCGACGTCGCCGCAAATCAGCCGGTCCATCGGGCGGCCCGAGCTGAGATCTTCAATCACGGCCTGGATTGCTGCGGCCTGATCGATGGTCTCCTCGAACGGAAAGCCTTCGCTGAATGCGTCGTAATCGTGCTGGTTGACCGTGAACGCGTGGCCCGTACGCGCAGCACGTTGCGCATACAGGTTCAACAGTTCGACGGCAGTGTCGCGGATTTGCGCCGCCGCGCGGCGCTTCGCCTTGTCCCATTGACCGCTGCCGAGCCGATGCAAAGGCGCGGCCTCGGCCGGGCCGCCGCCGTAGCGGCTGATCAGATGCAGTTGCGAAACCGGCACGTACAGCTTGTCGCCGCCGTCGTACTGCAGCGACAGGAACTCGGTCTCGCCTTCGCCGAGGTTCATGTTGGCCAAGCCGAGATAGCGGCCGATGCCGTGCTGTTCGTGTACGACCGGATCGCCGATCTTGACCTCGGACAAATCGCGCAGCACATTTTCGCTCGATACCCGGCGTGCGCCATCGCGACCGCGGCGCGTGCGCGCCTGGGTCGCGTAAAGCTCGTTTTCGGTGATGAACGCCAGGCCAGCTTTCGGCAGCACAAAACCAATGGCCAGGGGTGCGGCCGTCATCATCACGCGCGCGTCGCTGCGGAGGAATTCCGCATAGTCGCCAGCGATCTTGGGTCGCACGCCGTGGCTCTGCAGATAGTCGTTGAGCGTTTCACGCCGACCCGGGCTTTCGGCGATCAGCAGCGCGCGGCCCTTGAATCCGGCAAGGTACGCTTTCAAATTGGTCAGAGGATCGTCGGCGCGGCGCTCGACGGTCAGAATCGGCAACGCGGACGTCGCGTTTACCCGCGAACCCGTTGTCGCCGGCTCGATCCCTTCTGCCGGAGCTGCTGCGAGGTCATCGTCGTTTGCAGCGAATTCGATTCCCGCAAACGGTTTGATCGCGCTAAAAAACGCGTCGGCGGTCAGAAACAGCTCTGCCGGCGGCAACAGCGGGCGGTCGCGGTCGCCGCGCAGCAGTTCGTAGCGCGAGCCCGTTTCCTTCCAGAAGTGCTCAGCCGCGCCCATCAGATCGTGGTGGAGGCAAAGCGTCGCATTGGCGGGCAGATAATCGGTGACGCGATCGGTTTCCTCGAAAAAAAGCGGCAGATAGTACTCTATGCCGGCCGGCGCGATGCCCTGGCTGACATCTTTGTACAAACGGCTTTTCGACGGATCGCCTTCGAACTTGTCGCGGAAATTCAGGCGGAATCGAGTTTGTCCCGCATCGTCGAGCGGGAATTCACGCGCGGGCAGCAATCGGATTTCGTTGACGTTGTAGACGCTGCGCTGCGTATCGACATCGAAAGTGCGCAGCGTTTCGATCTCGTCGTCGAGCAGATCGATGCGATACGGCAGCGCACTCCCCATCGGAAACAGATCGATCAAGCCGCCGCGAATGCTGTATTCGCCGGGTGAGATAACCTGCGTAACATGGTTGTAGCCGGCTACCGTCAACTGTTCCCGCAGCTTTTCCGGCGCCAGCTTCTCGCCTCGTTTGAGAAAAAAAGTATAGGCAGCGAGATAACTGTGCGGCGGCAGTCGGTACAGCGCGGTCGTCAGAGGCACAATCAGTACATCGCATGCCCGTTGCATAATCTGATACAGAGTCGCCAGCCGCTCGGAAACGAGATCCTGATGCGGGGAGAAACTGTCGTACGGCAGCGTCTCCCAGTCCGGCAGCATATGTATCCGCAGCTTCGGCGCGAAGAACGGAATCTCATCGAACAGGCGCTGGCCATGCGCGGCGGTTTCAGTAATGACGACGAGCGGGGCGGATTGTTGTGCAAGTTCGGCAAGCGCGAGCGCGTCGCTGGAACCTGTAAAGCCAAAGTGGCGGCGGCGCGAGCCGGGCGGCGGGACGTGGAACCGGAACAGCATGGGAGGAACTGAAAAGGTCTTCATTATATTCCGCTGTCGCAGTTCGAGTCACGGTAGCCCAAGGCATTTCGGAGAGCCGATAAAGCGCGCTATGCCATAACGAGCTGCCGACTGTGTCGCCGAATATCAGTCATTCCGCCGTCGGAATTTTGCGCGTCCTCGCGCGGAATTTTTGGCGAGACCCGCGGGCAAGGGTGGAAACCGTCGCGATTTATAGCTGGCGCAGAGGCGAGTTCCAACTGCTCGGCGAAATACGGGGGTGGAACGGCTCTTGCGAATCCCCGCTACAAAGATCATTCACCAGCAACAAAAGGGAGCGAACAATGAACTACTGGGAGTTATTCATCGCCGGAATTGTCGTCGGCTATAGTGTGGCATTGCTCGTGCAATTGCAGCATAGGCGACATCATCGCAACGACGAAAGACGGGTACGGAGCGTGATTTCAAAATACTTCAAAGCCCACGGTTTGCAAGCGACCGTTTCCTGCGTGCACAGCCCGCGCGGATTTTTTACCCTGGTCGAATGCGATGCATCGCGTAAAGCGCGATTCTCGGCGATACGTGAAGTGGCCCTCGTAGAGCACGTGAAAAAGGTCCTCGACAAGGATCTAAGCGGCGTGCATTGGCGCTTCCGTCTCAGCTCCGCGGCCGCAGCGGCAGCAGACGAGGCGGCTGACGGCGAGGTGGCAAACTACCCGGATCGGCGTGTGGTATCGGCCAGGCAAAAGGAAGAGAGCTATGACGTCAACTTGATCTCGTGGGATAACTACGAAAGCGTGTTACGCAGCGGGGCGGACGCACAGATGGAAGCGGGAGTTGATCCACGGCACGCGCTGTCGTTCCGCATGTCTTCTTAGCCGACGGGGCTGGCCGGCGACTTTGTGGTTGCCACCATCCCCAGGCATACAGCCTTTGAAGAAGGCTAGTGAGCGCCGGCCTTCAAGCTCGCTACCAGTACTTGATCGACGCGATTTTTATCCATGTCGACGACCTCGAAACGCAATCCGCCCCAATCCGTGTAGTCGGCCTTATTGGGAACACGGCCAAGGCGCATCATGACGAACCCGCCAACCGTGTGGTAGTTGCCGGATTCCTCATCCGGTAGTTCGTCGAGATCGAACAGTTCCTTGAGCTTATTGATCGACAGCATGCCGTCGAGCAGCCAGGAGCCGTCCTCGCGCTGCACGGCCAGCGATTCCGCCAGCGTTTCGCCCGAAGGAATATCGCCGATGATCGCTTCCATCACGTCGTTCAAGGTCACGAGCCCCTGCAGGTCGCCGTATTCGTCTACGATCAGCGCGATGTGCGTGTGTGTTTTCTTGAACATCTCGAGCAGTTCCATCGTCGAAACTGAATCCGGTACGTAGAGCGGTGGACGCAGCGCTGCCGTTAAGTCCAGCGGTTTTCCAGCCAGGCTGGCAGCCAGCAGGTCTTTTGAATAGACGACGCCAAGCACGGTATCCACGCCGCCCTTGCATACGGGAAAGCGCGAATAGGCGCTGCCGATGATGTTCTCGCGAATGCGATCGGCGGGCTCTTCCAGATCGAGAAAAAAAACATCGAGTCGCGGCACCATGATCGCGCCGACGCGTAATTCGTCGAGGCGAAAGATATTGCGCACCAGATCCTGCTCGGCACGCTCGAACACACCGGCTTCGGTGCCTTGTTCGATCAGCACATGGATTTCCTCCTGCGTCACCGGAGGCTCCGTCGATGCCTTGGCGCCGATCACGCGCAGCACAAGCTCGGTTGACATGCTCATGAAGCTGACCAGAGGCGACGCGATTTTCGACAACATACGCATCGGCCGCGCAATCAGCGATGCGATCAATTCCGGATTCAGCAGCGCCAGTCGTTTGGGCGCGAGCTCGCCAAGAATCAGCGACAGATACGTGATGACGGCCACGACAATCGTCAGCGCTATCGCCTCGCTGTGCTCGGCAAATGCTGGAAAGCGCGCGACATGCACGGCGAGTTGCTGCGAAAACAGCGCGCCGCCGAACGCGCCGCTGAGAATGCCGATCAGGGTGATGCCGATCTGTATTGTCGACAGGAAATTGCCGGGACGGTTGGCCAGTTCGAGCGCAACTTCGGCGCGCGCCTGACCTTCGTCGGCCAACTGCTGGAGTCGCGCCTTGCGCGCCGACACGATAGCCATTTCGGACATCGCGAAGACACCGTTTAGCGCGATCAGGGCGAGCACTATAACGATTTCCATGATGTTTCCTGTTTATCAAAACGCCATGCAGCTGCGCAAAAGAGGGCGGCGGAGGAGTCGCCAGCATCCGGGTGGAAAGCTGATGCCGGCGTCGCAAATCTGGCGCGAATGCGATCAGTGCGGGTTTGGGGTGCGCAACTTGACGTGCGATTTGCTCTTGCGCCGGGCGAATAGATTCAGGACTTCGACCAGAACCGAAAACGCCATCGCGCCGTACAGGTAGCCTTTAGGAATGTGGAAGCCCAGCCCATCGGCGATCAGAGACATGCCGATCAATAGCAGAAAGCTGAGCGCCAGCATTTTTACTGTCGGGTGGCGCTCGACGAACTCCGCCAGAGGGCTGGAAGCAACCAGCATGATGACCATCGCCAGCACGACTGCCGTGACCATGATCCACAATTCGTCGACCATGCCGACTGCGGTGATCACGGAATCCAGAGAGAATACGATGTCGATAATGCCGATCTGGAGCACCACGGCGGCGAAGCTGGCAGCGGCGCGCGCCATGTCATGTTCGCCCTCGTCGCCTTCGAGGCTGCCATGAATCTCGTGCGTCGATTTGGCCAGAAGAAACACGCCGCCGGCGATCAAAATCACATCGCGCCACGAAATTTCCTTGCCCATGACGCTGAATATCGGTTCGGTGAGGCCGATCACCCAGGTCAGCGTGAACAGCAGCAGCAACCGTGTAAGGAGCGCGACACCCAAACCCATCTGGCGCGCCCGCGCGCGCTGCGCTTCCGGTAAACGGTTAGCAAGAATTGCAATGAAGACGAGATTGTCGACGCCGAGCACGATTTCGAGCGTGGTCAACGTCAGCAAACTGATCCAGATAGTGGGGTCGGATAGCCATTCCATACTTAGAAGGGGGAAAAGATTGGGTGAGCAATTATTCTACGCGACGCAATCATTTCGGCAAAACAGCGACTTGCCTTGCCTGACATGGAACAATGACAGGATAATATCGGGATGCCAGATTACTTTGCCCTGATTCCCGCTGCTGGTATAGGCACCCGCATCGCCGCCGATATGCCGAAGCAATATTTGCCGCTGCTCGGAAAGCCGATGCTGTATCACTCGATTTCGCGCCTGTGCCAGCATCCGGCGATACGCCGTTGCTATGTCGTGCTCGCGCCGGATGATGAACTATTCGCGCGCCACGACTGGAGCGAGTTTGGCGGCAAGCTGGCGCCGATGTTCTGCGGGGCGCCGACGCGCGCCGGCAGCGTGCTGAACGGTTTGCTCGCCGCGTCGCATGAAATCGGCGCCAACGATTGGGTCCTCGTGCATGACGGCGCACGCCCTTGTCTGGGCGCCGACCAGCTCGACAAGTTGATGAACGAACTCGCTGCCGACAAAATCGGCGGTCTGCTCGCGACGCCGGTTTCCGATACCGTCAAACGCGCTGATACCGAGGCGCGGGTATTGCAGACGGAGCGCCGCGAAAACCTGTGGCTCGCTCAGACGCCGCAAATGTTCCGCTTCAAGTTGTTGCTCGAAGCGCTCCAGTCGGTTAATGAAACCGTCGCAACCGACGAAGCGCGCGCCATCGAAAGTCTCGGCTTCAGCCCCAAGCTGGTGGGCGGCGAAAGCCTTAACCTCAAGGTTACTTATGCCCAGGACCTCGCGCTGGCCGAACTGATCTTGCGCGCGCGGAGATCACAATAAAGGTATCGCCGTGAGAGTAGGGCAGGGCTTCGATGTCCACCAACTGGTCGAAGGTCGCAAGCTGATCATTGGCGGCGTCGACGTTCCGTATGCGAAAGGTCTGAAAGGCCATTCCGACGCCGATGTCCTGGTGCACGCGATTTGCGATGCGTTGATCGGTGCGGCGGCGCTCGGCGATATCGGCATGCATTTTCCGGATACCGACCCGCGCTTTCGGGACGTCGACAGCCGCAAGCTGCTGCGCGAAGTCGCGGCGCTGCTCGCGCGCGAAGGCTGGCGCGTCATCAACATCGATTCCAG
>JBGTFJ010000139.1:0-15870 GCA_041747355.1 Burkholderiales bacterium | reverse complement strand
GAGCCTGCCGTCGCGGACTTCGGTTTCCCATTCCGGCCGTTGATGCAAACCGCCCTCGACGCGGCCTTCGAGTTTTACCGTCTGCACGACACGGCGACCTTCGCGGCGCAATCGCAAGCCGACGCCGGCACGCCGCAAATCGAATTCGGCGGTGTCGTAATACTCGGCGACGAATTTACGGCTGATCGGTTTAGCGGGCAGCGCGCGCAACAGCGGATGGCGGCGGAGGCGCGTCAGGTGTTCCGGAGCAACCAGCAGCTTCAGTTCGACTTCCGTAGTCATTACTCCTGGATCGGGGCGCGACCCTGCGATTGGTCGATAAAGAACCTGAACAGGTTCGAAACCGCGCGCCGCGTGGCTACTTGCTGGGCGGCGTATAACCCGAAGCCGATTCAGCGCCAGCGCCAAAGAAGTGCCGCTCCATCTGCTCGGCCAAGTATTTGCGCGCTTTGATGTCGGCGAGATTCAGCCGATTTTCGTTGACCAGCATCTTCTGGTGTTCGAGCCAGCCCTTCCACGCCTCTTTCGAAACGTTCTCGAAAATCTTTTTGCCGAGTTCGCCCGGATATGGCGGATAGTCGAGCCCTTCGGCCTCGCGCTTCAGTTTTACGCATTGCACTGTTCTTGCCATGACTGTTCCTCTGTTACTAAGCGCAGATCATCGCGCACCCATCCATCGGCCGCGGGCCTCCAATCTGCTTTGTTGCGTCTGGCGGCGCTGTTCTGAACGAATCAACGGATCCACCACGCCGCTGCAGCGTCGCCTCGGGAGGAGGGGAAATTCAATCAAGACGCCCTCCCCAAATGGATTTGAATCAGCCGCTAACGCGGCAGCGTTTTCACAAAAATTTTGGATCGGCGGCTGTAGTTATATAACGATTGGCGGTGCGGCGGCAGGCTGTCGACATCGGTCTCGATGAAGCCGCGCTCGACAAACCAATGCGCCGCCCGCGTCGTCAACACGAACAGCTTGCGGATTTTTTGCTGGCGCGCTTTCGCCTCGATGTGGTCGAGCAGACTCTGCCCGGCGCCGGAATCGCGATAAGCAGATTCCACTGTCAGGCACGCAAGCTCACCGGCGCCGTTCTTCGCGAATGGATAGAGAGCGGCACAACCGACGATCCGCTTATCGTGCTCAACGACGACAAAATGATTGACCTCGCGTTCGAGCAATTCGCGGCTGCGCCGCACCAGTACGCCTTGTTGTTCGAGCGGCTCGATCAACGCGAGGATGCCCGCGATATCGTTGATATTGGCCACGCGCAATTTTTGCAGCGTATCGCGCGTCACCATGGTGCCAATTCCGTCGCGCGTGAAAAGTTCGAGCAGCAGCGCGCCGTCGAGATGGCGGCTGATCAAATGGGCGCGCTGGACACCGGCGCGGCAAGCTTGCGCCGCGCACGGAAGGTAGAGCGCGACATCGTCGGCGATGCGCTGATTGTTGTCCTCGCCCCTATCCTTGTGAGCTTCGAGTTGCGCGTCGGCTTCGGCTGCGGTCAGTTCGCGCAGAAGCTGACCTTTGCCGTCGGTAACGCCGGCCGTATCCATCATGAATATCAGCTTCTCGGCAGACAGCGCGACCGCCGCTTGCAGCGCGACGTCTTCCAGGGTCAGGTTGAAAATTTCCCCGGTCGGCGAGTAACCGAGCGGCGACAGCAGCACGACATCGTTATCGTCGAGGCAGGCGCGGATGCCGGCCGCATCGATCTTGCGCGTCTCGCCGGTATGCAACAGATCGACGCCGTCGATCACGCCGATCGGCCGCGCCGTAACGAAGTTGCCGCTGGCCACCCGAATGTCCGCATTCGCCATCGGGGAATTGGCCAGCCCCATCGACAGCAGCGCTTCGATCTCGACGCGCACGCGGCCGATTGATTCCTTCGCGCACTGCAGGGTTTCAGCGTCGGTGATGCGTATGCCATTTAAATAGCGTGGCTCGATCCCGGACGCGAGCAAGCGGCTTTCGATTTGCGGCCGGGCGCCATGCACGAGCACAAGCTTGATTTCCAGGCTGGCGAGCAGGTTCAGATCGTGCGTCAGACTGACGAAACCGCCGTCGGCGACAACCTCGCCGCCGAACGCGATCACGAAGGTACGGCCGCCAAACGTGTGAATGTATGGCGCGGCGCCGCGGAACCACTGCACGAAGGCCGCATTCGATGATGATGGCATAAAATTTGGAATCTACCAGGCCACGGATGACACAGGGCTCACGCAGAAGATCAAAGCAAAGCGCCTGCATTAGGGTTTTTCCGGCGCTCTTTTTCCTGCCGGTCCGTTCTGCTAACGAGCCGCTAACTGAGTCTCCCGTGGCATTGCTTGTATTTTTTTCCTGAGCCGCATGGGCAAGGATCGTTGCGGCCCACCTTCTGGCCGCGGCGCACGAACGGTTCGGGTTTCTGTTCTTCGTTGGCTTCTTCGAGCGCCTCCTCGTAGCCCGCGTGATGATACTGCACGTTTTCGACTGCCGGTTGCGCTTCTTCGACCGCCGCCTCGACCACTTCGGCGGCCTGCTCGGTCCTGATCTGCACCGTAATGATGATCTTGGTGACTTCAGCCTTGACCAGTTCGAGCAGACTCGCAAACAGTTCGAAGGCTTCGCGCTTGTATTCCTGCTTCGGATTTTTTTGTGCGTAGCCGCGCAGATGAATGCCCTGGCGCAGATGGTCGAGCGCGGCCAGATGCTCGCGCCAGTGCGAATCGAGGCTTTGCAGCATGACCGCCCGCTCGTACTGATGCATGGCGGCTGGGCTGATCAGCGCAAGCTTGGCGTCGTATTCGTCGTTGGCGGCTTTGATCACGCGCTCGCGCACGGTTTCCTCGGTCAGCTCGGACTCTTCACGCAACCAGTCCTTGACCGGAACGCGCAGATTGAAGTCGGCGGCAAGCGCCATTTGCAAAGCCGGAACGTCCCACTGCTCTTCCAGGCTTTCCGGCGGCACGTGCTGGGCGACGACAGCGGCGACGACCGATTCGCGCATGGCGCGGATGGTCGACGAAATATCGGTCGATTCGAGCAGTTCGTTGCGCTGCTGGTAGATCACGCGGCGCTGGTCGTTCGAAACATCGTCGTATTCGAGCAACTGTTTGCGGATATCGAAGTTGCGCGCCTCGACCTTGCGTTGCGCGTTTTCGATCGCGCGCGTCACCCACGGATGCTCTATGGCTTCGCCTTCCGGCATGTTCAGGCGCCCCATGATCGCCGAGACGCGGTCCGATGCGAAGATGCGCAGTAGCGGATCTTCGAGCGACAGATAAAAGCGGCTCGAACCCGGATCGCCCTGGCGACCCGAGCGGCCGCGCAACTGATTATCGACGCGGCGCGACTCGTGGCGTTCAGTGCCGACGATGTGCAGGCCGCCTGCCGCGACGACTTCCTCGTGCAGCTGCTGCCAGTGACTGCGGATAGCGGCGATGCGGGCAGCTTTCGCGGCCTCGTCGAACTGTTCGTCGGCGCGCACGCTGTTGACCTCGGGTTCAGGATTGCCGCCGAGCACGATGTCGGTGCCGCGGCCCGCCATATTGGTCGCGATCGTTACTGTTCCCGGCCGTCCGGCCTGCGCGACGATTTCGGCTTCGAACGCGTGCTGTTTCGCGTTCAGCACGCGATGCGCAATCTTTTCTTCCTTCAGCAGACCCGACAGCAATTCGGAATTTTCGATCGACGTCGTGCCGACCAGCACCGGCTGCCCGCGCTTCTGGCAATCCTCGATGTCGATGATAATGGCGCGATTTTTTTCCTTCGTCGTGCGGAATACCTGATCCATGCGGTCTTCGCGGATCATCGTGTGGTGGGTCGGGATCACCACCGTTTCGAGATTGTAGATCTGCTGGAATTCGTAAGCTTCGGTGTCGGCCGTTCCTGTCATGCCGGCGAGTTTTTTGTACATGCGGAAGTAATTCTGGAAGGTGATCGACGCCAGCGTCTGATTCTCCTTTTGAATCTTGACCTTCTCCTTCGCTTCGACCGCCTGGTGCAGACCATCCGACCAGCGCCGCCCCGCCATCGGCCGGCCGGTGAATTCGTCGACGATGATGACTTCGTCGTTCTGCACGACGTAATGCTGATCGCGATGGAACAGCGAATTGGCGCGCAGTGCAGCGTACAGGTGATGCACGAGATTGATGTTGGCGGCGTCGTACAGGCTGCCGCCTTCGGGCAGCAAGCCGGCCGTGGTCAACATATCTTCGGCGTGCTCGTGACCCGCTTCGGTTAGCAAGACCTGGTGGGCTTTTTCGTCGACGCTGAAATCGCCAGGGCCATCTTCGGCGGCCTGGCGCGTCAGCTTCGGCGCCAGCTCCTGCATGCGGTAATAAAGTTCGGTGTTGTCTTCGGCCTGGCCGGAAATGATCAGCGGCGTGCGTGCCTCGTCGATCAGAATCGAATCGACCTCGTCGACGATCGCATAATAAAGACTGCGCTGCACGCGCTCCGTTGTCTGGTAGACCATGTTGTCGCGCAGGTAATCGAAGCCGAACTCGTTGTTCGTGCCATAGGTGATGTCGGCTGCGTAGTTCTGCTGCTTGTCGTCATGCAGCATCTGCGACAGATTCACGCCGACGGTCAATCCAAGGAAGTTGTAGATGCGTCCCATCCATTCGGCGTCGCGCCTGGCCAGATAATCGTTGACCGTGACGACATGCACGCCACGCCCGGCGAGCGCATTCAGATACGCCGGTAGGGTCGCGACCAGCGTCTTGCCTTCGCCAGTGCGCATCTCGGCGATTTTGCCGTCGTGCAATACCATGCCGCCGATCAGCTGCACGTCGAAGTGGCGCATGCCAAGTACACGCTTGCCGGACTCGCGAACGACCGCAAACGCTTCGGGAAGCAGATCGGCGAGTGTGTCCTTAAGCGCCTGGTTGCGCTCGTTCTGCAGTTGCTCGGCGCGCTCGGCGTCGCCGTTCGCGTTATCCGGAATTTGCGCGAGGCGCTCCTTGATCCGGCTTTTAAACTCGCCGGTCTTTGCCGCCAGCGCTTCGTCGGACAATGCCTGAGTCGCTGGTTCGAGCGCATTGATCTCCTTGACGCTGCGGCCATATTGCTTCAACAGCCGTTCGTTGCGGCTGCCGAAAACTTTCCTGAGCACATTTTGTAGCATTACGCGAACATCCTTTCGGAGCGGGGGCAACAGGAAACCTGAATCGGTCGCGCCTGAGGGCTAAAGGCGGGCTGACGAGGCGTCAGATGGGTGTCGATCAGGTCTGAGACAGCTTTCCGGGAAGTATGTTAAATCAAAAAGGGGTCAGGCAAGCGCCTCACCCCTTATGGTCCAACGAAAAGCCTGCTTAACCGGGCATTTGCAGGAAACGCGCGGGGTTCTGCGGAACGCCCTTTAGATGCACTTCAAAATGCAAGTGCGCGCCGGTCGAGCGGCCGGTACTGCCAACTTCCGCAATCCTGGCGCCGCCCTGCACGATATCGCCGACCTTGACCAGCAGCCGCGACGCATGAGCATAACGGCTGACGAGATCATTGCCGTGGCTGATGTCGACCATATTACCATACTGGGGGTGGCGGGCCGCGTAGACGACCGTGCCGCCGGCAGCGGCGAAAATCGGGGGTCCCGCGCTGGCGACGAAATCGATTCCCTCGTGCATCGCTTTGCGCCCGGTGAACGGATCGACGCGCCATCCGAATGACGATGAATGCCATGCGCCCGAGACCGGCTGCGCGGACGGCACGAGCTTGCGCTTGACCTGCTCCATGCGAGTGATCGATTCGATCATGCCCAATGTTTCGTAACGTTCGTCGACCTGGCGCGCGAGCGTATCGAGCTGTGCGTTCAATTCTTCGATCGAAAAGTCCTGCTGGGGAATGCTGGAAAGCGCGCCGCCGCGACCCGGATCCTCCTCGAGCTGCACGTCCTGGGGCTTGATCCCGGCGGCTTTGGCCAGCCTCTCGCCGAGGCTGTCGAGTCTCAGCAAACGCGCCTGCATTTGCCCGACCTTGGCCGCCATGGCGCTGAGATTTTCGCGCAGATGCGATTGCGCACGGGCGTTATTCTCGGGCAAGGTCTCGGGCTGAGAGCGTCCGAGCAGCGTCCCCGCCTGATTGAAATCGAGCGCGGCTGACGGCAGCGAATAGTAGATAAAGCCGATTGCCGCGGGAATCGACAGCGCCAGAAAACCTGCGATCATCGCGAGCTGGAACCTGGTGATCGTGATGGTCCGGGTTTTTGCCGGCCGGCCTGAAACCAGAATAATATTCATCTTCGCCCCCCGACGAAACATGGCGCTCGCTGCTTTGGCCATGTCGTACGAATACAATAATAAGCGCAAGACTTATGCCATCGGCCAGCCGGTCGTATGTCCTTGAGGAAGCGCTGAATCCCTGTTTATTGGGTGGGGCCTTTAGGCGTCACAGACGATTTTTGGCAAAGCGTGCCCAGTCCGGGCATTGAAATGAGGAGCGGGGATGAATCGGCAGGGACCGCGATCGGCACGGTATTTTCTGGACGCCGCGAACTCGCTGCGCGCGCCGCGCGAGCTTGTCAATCGCCTCCTCGGTTTACAGCGTGCAATGTACGGCATCGATCCGACTGCGGCATCGCAGTGCAAGATCAGCCATTTGAAAAACGACGTGCTTTTCCTGATCGCGGATACCGGTACGGCGGCAGCCAAACTCAAACAATCGGCGCCGTCGCTATTGGCCAGCTTGCACCGCAACGGTTACGTGCCGGAGGTGGCGCGTATCGAGGTCCGAGTTCGTCCTCGCTATGACGCTGCGTCGCTGCCGAAGCGGGCGGTTTTGAACGGAGAAGGCCTGAGCCATCTCGAAGAGTACGCCGCGAACCTGGCCGACATGCCGCTTAAAACAGCGTTGCGTGCATTGATCGAACGACAACGACGCCGGCGCTAACCAGGTTGGCGCGCTCATAAAATCAGCACCACACGTTCCAGTGCGTAAAACGTCAGAAATGCGAACAAAACGACGATGCTGAATTTGAAAACCTGCCAGGCGAAAACCAGGTATCGGCGATCTTTCCTGAACAGGTAGAGGCCGATCGAGAGCGCGATAGCCGCCAGCGCCAGAAAAACGACGAGCCTGATCAGGATCATTGCAGTAAATCAGCTACCCGCTCCGAAGATTTCCGGGCGGTTTTCAGGCGGTCTGGGCTTGCAGGCGTAAAAAGCTCGGCGCCTCTTCGAGGCGGTCGAAACTCACATATTCCCATGCCGCTTCGTCTTCGAGCAGCGCGCGCAGCAGCGCATTATTCAGTGCGTGCCCCGATTTATAGCCGGAAAAGGCGCCAATCAACGGATGGCCGAGCACGTAGAGATCGCCGATTGCGTCGAGCAGCTTGTGCTTGACGAACTCGTCGTCGTAACGCAGCCCATCCTGATTCAGCACCCGGTAATCGTCCATGACGATGGCATTGGACAGGCTGCCGCCCTGGGCCAGACCCTGGGAGCGCATGCTCTCGACATCCTGCATGAAACCGAACGTGCGCGCGCGGCTCACTTCCTTGACATAGGAAGTCCTCGCGAAATCGATGCTCGCGCTCTGTCCGGATTTGGCGAAAACCGGATGGTCGAACGAAATCGTCAATTCGAGTTTGAAGCCGTTATAAGGTTCCAATCGAACCCATTTGTCGCCTTCTTCGACCTGCACGGGCTCTAGTACGCGGACGAACTTTTTCGCCACCTGCAGCTCTTCGATTCCGGCCGATTGCAGCAGAAACACAAACGGCGCCGCGCTGCCGTCGAGAATCGGTACCTCGCCGGCCGACAGATCGACGTAGGCGTTATCGATGCCGAGGCCGGCGAACGCCGACATCAGATGTTCAATCGTCGCGACGCGCATCTCGCCGCGCTCAAGGCACGAACATAACTTCGTGTCCTGAATGCTGTACGGCGCCGCCTTGATTTCTAGCGGCTCAGCGAAATCGGTGCGGCGAAAAACGATGCCGGTGTTGGCCGCAGCCGGCCGCAAGGTCATGTAGACTTTTTGGCCGGTGTGCAGGCCGACGCCGGTCGCGCGCACGATGCTCTTCAATGTTCGCTGCTTGATCATTATTCGCTCTTCGACACCCGCGCGTCAGTGGTACGGCGCGATGCGCCTTGGCGGGGGTCGCTATTTTATCATGATGACGGCGCCCCCTCGCATGGTTCGTGCCACGATGTCACCGACTTGCCATCAGCTCTCATCAATCGCCGGCATCCTTCGCCTAGTCGGCCTGTTTGCGCAGAAATGTCGGGATATCGAGCATGTCCGCACCGGATTGGCGCATCGCCTCTATCGTCGCATCACGATTCCGGCGTCTGACCACCGCCGGCGTATCGAGTTCTTGATAGTCGATCAGGCCCGAGCCGATCGGCATCGCGTCCGTTCCCGTCCGCACCATCGTCAACGGCTTCGACTGATTGCGATTGACCGGCGAGCCGAGACCGGTTGCGACCATGGTCACACGCAGATCGTTTTGCATCGATTCGTCGATCACCGTTCCGACTATGACAGTTGCATCATCGGCGGAGAAGCCCTTGATCGTGTTCATGACATCGTGCACTTCCTTCATGCGCAGATTCATGCTCGCCGTGATGTTGACCAGAATGCCGCGCGCGCCCGACAGGTTGATATCCTCAAGCAGCGGGCTTGCCACGGCTTGCTCGGCAGCGACACGCGCACGATTGGCGCCGGTGGCAACCGCAGAGCCCATCATCGCCATACCCATTTCCGACATCACGGTTTTGACGTCCGCGAAATCGACGTTGACCGTGCCCGGGCAGTTGATGACTTCGGCGATGCCGGCAACCGCACCGTGCAGCACGTTGTTGGCGGCCTGGAAAGCGTCGAGCATGCTGACGTCCTCTCCCAGCACCTGCATCAGCTTGTCGTTCGGAATCACGATCAGCGAGTCGACATGCTGCGCCAGCAAGCTCAAGCCTTCGAGCGCGACACGCTGGCGGCGGCCTTCGAATGTGAACGGTTTGGTGACCACGGCAACTGTCAAAATGCCCATCTCCTTGGCGATTTCGGCAACGACAGGTGCAGCACCCGTGCCGGTACCGCCGCCCATGCCGGCAGTCAGAAACAGCATATCGGCGCCTTCGATCAATTCCGCCAGACGCTCGCGGTCTTCGAGCGCGGCTTCGCGGCCGATGTCCGGATTGGCGCCGGCGCCGAGGCCCTTGGTGATGTTGACGCCGAGTTGCAACTGCGTCTTGACCTGGCTGCGCTTCAACGCCTGCGCGTCGGTATTAGCGCAAATGAATTCAACGCCCTGCACGCCCATGCGAATCATGTGCTCGACCGCATTGCCGCCGCAGCCGCCGACGCCGATCACTTTGATGACTGCTTCCTGCGGCTGGTTATCTATTATTTCGAATGGCATTCTCGTCTCCTTAAGGATAAAAATTCCGGCTTGCTCGCGGGGTTGCTAACGCCGGATTTCAGAAATTTCCCTGAAACCAACTTCTCATACGATCGAATACGCGCTGCAAAGAATTACTTTGAAGATCAACCAGCTGGTTGCGTTGATGGTGCGCCTCGGCCGCCCACAACAGGCCGACGGCTGTCGAATAGCGCGGGTTTTTGACGACCTCCGCCAATGCTCCGGCGTAGCTCGGCATTCCTTGCCGGACCGGCAGGTGAAAAACTTCCTCACCGAGTTCCACCATTCCGGGCATTGCACTGCTGCCGCCGGTGATGACGACTCCCGACGACAACAAATCTTCATAACCGCTGCGCCGCAATTCGGCCTGGATCAGCGAATACAATTCCTCGACCCTGGGCTCTATGACTTCAGCCAGCGTCTGCCGTGACAACTGTCGCGGGCCTCGCTCGCCGACGCCGGCCACCTCGATTATTTGTTTTGGATCGGCGAGCTGGCGCAGCGCGCAGCCGTAGCGCAGCTTGATGTCTTCGGCATCCTTGGTCGGCGTTCTGAGCGCCATCGCGATATCGTTGGTAATTTGTTCGCCGGCGATCGGTATGACGGCGGTATGGCGAATCGCCCCGGCGGTAAACACCGCGATATCGGCGGTGCCGCCGCCGATATCGACCAGACACACGCCCAGATCCTTTTCGTCTTCGGACAGAGCGGCGGTCGCCGACGCCAGCGGCTGCAACACCAGATCGCGCACCTCCAGGCCGCAACGGCGCACGCATTTCATGATGTTCTGCGCGGCCGACACCGCGCCGGTCACGATGTGCACCTTGACTTCGAGCCGCATGCCGCTCATGCCGAGCGGTTCGCGCACATCTTCCTGGCCGTCGATGATGAATTCCTGATTCAGGATGTGCAGGATCTGCTGGTCGGTCGGAATGTTGACCGCCTTGGCGGTTTCGATCACGCGCTCGACGTCCATCTGCGTGACTTCCTTGTCCTTGATCGCGACCATGCCGTGCGAATTGAAGCTTTTGATGTGGCTGCCCGCGATACCGGTGTAAACCTCGCGGATCTTGCAATCGCCCATCAGTTCGGCTTCTTCGAGCGCGCGCTGAATGGCGGTGACCGTCGATTCGATGTTGACCACCACCCCTTTCTTCAAGCCGCGCGACGGATGGCTGCCCATGCCGATAATCTCGAAACCGCCTTCAGGCTTGATTTCGGCGACGATGGCGACGATTTTCGAGGTGCCGATGTCGAGCCCGACGATCAGGTTTTTTTGATCCACTCTGTGCAGCGTTGTCCACTCGGCTGTTTTCATGATTCATTCCGTTAAGGAGCCTCTGATTAACCGATCCGTGGCCGCGTTGCGACGAGAAGGTCGCAGATGGTTAATCAGAGGCTCCGAGATGAACTGCAAATCCGTTCGCGTAGCGCAGATCGACATAGTCGAGCTGACGCACGAAACGCCCTATGCTTTGGTCATAACTTGCGACGAACTTCGCGAGCCGCGACTCGATCTCGGCGCGGCCGAGCTGCAGCAGGAGGCCGCTCGCCAACCGGATGCTCCATGCGCCGCGCGGCGAAATCTCGATACGCTCGGGAACCTGGCCGATAGCCGCGAGTTGTTGACGAAACGCCGGATACCGTTGCGCGATTTCTGCAGCGCTGCCCGCAGGCCCGGAAAAAACAGGCAGCTCCGCATCCCTTGAACGCGCCGCATCCATTGCGCCCGCGAACACCTCGCCGTGCACGTTGACAAGCGCCGCAGGTTCGTTCCGATCGTTTTCCCCATTCCAGCGCGCCAGCACGACCTGCTCTTCAAGATTGACGATCAGGCGATCGGGCCACTGGCGACGCACCTCGGCGCGACGCACCCACGGCAATTGTTCGAACGCCGCGCGGGCCCCGCCGAGATCGACGGTGAAGAAATTGCCGCGCAACTCGCGCTTTGCAATCTCTTCGGCGCGTTGGGGCGATACGTGATTGATCTCGCCCGTCAGCCGAATCTCCCGCAGCGCGAATACCTGCAGTTGCGCAATGCCGTTGAAGACGGCGTACGCGAGCAGGAACGCACCGAGCGCACGCAGCGCGTTGGAAAGCGCGTTCAGGGTTTCCGCGTCATCCCACATGAGCGCCCTCCAGAATCCGCAACACCAGGTCGTCGAAACTCAGGCCGGAAACGCGCGCGGCCATTGGCACCAGGCTGTGATCGGTCATGCCGGGTATCGTGTTGACTTCGAGAAAATACGGATTGCCAGCACCATCGAGCATCACGTCGACACGGCCCCAGCCACTGCAACCGACCGCGCGATAAGCCTCCAGCGACGCCGCTTGAATCGCCTGCTCCTGCGCCGCCGGCAAGCCGGAAGGGCAGTGATAGCGCGTGTCGTCGCGAAAATACTTGGCCTCGTAATCGTAAAAGCCGCTGGCCGCTTCGATGCGAATCAAAGGCAGTGGCGTCTCGTCGAGGATCCCGGCGGTCAATTCCGCGCCTTCGATGAATTGCTCGGCGAGCACCAGTCGATCGTGCTTCGCGGCGAGTTCATAGGCCTCGGTCAGCTTGCCGGCGTCGGTCACTTTGCTGAGGCCGATGGTCGATCCTTCGGATGCGGGTTTCACGATCAGCGGCAGACCGAGCTCCAAGGCAATCGCAGCGAAATCGCTGCGCGCGTTCAACATCGCGTAGCGTGGCGTCGGAATATTGCTCGCTTGCCAGATCAGCTTGGTTCGCCATTTGTCGAGCGCGAGCGCGCTGGCCATGACGCCGCTACCCGTGTACGGAATGCTCAGCGTCTCTAGCGTGCCCTGAATCGTGCCGTCCTCGCCATAGCGGCCGTGCAACGCAATAAAGACGCGGTCAAAACGCTGTTCGAGCAAAGCGTCGATGCCTTGATCGCGGGGATCGAAGGCGTGCGCATCGATGTCCTGGCGCCGCAGTGCGGCGAGCACGGCGTTGCCGCTTTTCAGCGAAATTTCGCGCTCGGTTGAGCGTCCGCCTAGAAGTACACCCACTTTCCCAAAGTCGCCGCTTCTCAACGATATCTCCGGCCCATCATCGGCCTCGCTAATTCGGACGGCCTGACTGCGACTTTGCCGAAATTACGCGGCATGGTTTTTCTCGCCGATGATGCATACCTCGGGTTTGAGCAGGATGCCGAACTCGCGCAACACGCTGTCGCGCAGTTCTTCGATCAGGCGCTCGATGTCCGAGGCCCGTGCAGCGCCGGTGTTGACGATGAAGTTGGCGTGCTTCGGCGAAACCATGGCGCCGCCGAAGCGCGATCCCTTGAGCCCGCAATCCTCGATCAACTGCGCGGCATAGCTGCCTGGCGGGTTGCGGAACACCGATCCGGCGTTGGGCTCGGACAACGGCTGGGTCGCGATGCGCGTCAGCAGCAGATGTTTGATCTTGCGGCGCGCGACTTCGCCGTCGCTGGGGGCAAACTTGAACCATGCAGCGACGAACCACTCGTCGGAAATACGCGGGACTGCTGTACGTTGAAAATCTTCCGCGGTCGTCGCGACCATGCCGGGGTCGGCCGTTACGCCTTCGTCCGTCACATCGGTTTCGATCGTCCTCAGAACCACTTCGCGGTAGCCGACGCGGTACTCGGTGGCATCGCGCTGGCGCAGTTCACCCTTGCGATCGATGGTCAAAACGCGATCGACATGCCGCCACGTTTCGCTGCCGTAGCAACCGGCGTTCATGGCCAGCGCGCCGCCGACCGTACCGGGAATTCCCGCCAGAAATTCGGCGCCCTCGAAATTACGGGTCGCGGCGAAACGCGATAATTTCGGCGAGGCGACGCCAGCTTCGGCATAGATGCACGCTTCGCCCACATCGTTTCGCGCGATCATGCGCATCTGCTTCAAGCCGCCGTGCAGCAGAATCACGGTGCCGCGAAGTCCGCCGTCGCGGACCAGCAGATTGCTGCCGAGGCCGACGAAATGCACGGGCTCGTTTTCCGGCAGACTCCGCATGACTACGGCGAGATCGGCGAGATCGGCCGGCCGGTAGACGCGGTCGGCGATGCCGCCGGCGCGCCAGCTGGTATGGTGGCTCATCGGCTCGCGTTCGCGCAGCACGCCGCGCAGCGGCCGCCTGACGAGTTCGGCCCACAGCAGTTGATCGTCGATGTCGCCGCGCAAGGAGTTTTCTCCGCCGTTACCCGGCACCGGGCTCTGCATCGGGCGCGGGCCGTTCTTTCCATTCTTTCCGTTTTTTCCTGGTGCGCCCGAATCCGGCGAACGCCTGGTTTCCGACATCGCCCATACATGAAACAACATGGTGCTCTGCATCCTTGTTGCGGCTTTCAATTCTGTCCTCCCGCTAGTCCGGGCCGAGTGGCGACACCGCTACTCAGCAGAAATTCCGGGACGCGCCCGATCGGGCCCGCACCCATCACGATAACGACGTCGCCGTTTTTGACGACCGCGCGTATGGCGTCCGGCAAATCGGCAACCTCGTCGACAAAAATCGGTTCTACCTTGCCCTGCACGCGCACCGCGCGCGTCAGGCTGCGGCCATCGGCTGCCACGATGGGCGCTTCACCCGCTGCATAGACTTCCGTTAGCAGCAAGACATCGACCGCGGACAGCACTTTGACGAAATCTTCGAACACGTCGCGCGTTCGCGTGTAGCGATGCGGCTGGAACGCCAGCACCAGCCGACGCCCCGGGAACGCGCCGCGCGCGGCATCCAGAGTCGCCACCATCTCGGCCGGATGGTGGCCATAATCGTTGACCAGCGCGTAACTGCCGCCATCGTCGAGCCGCACATCGCCGTAGCGTTGAAAGCGCCGCTCGACACCCTTGAATCCCGACAGCGCGGTAACGATCGCTGCGTCCTTGATGCCGAGTTCCATCGCCACCGCGATCGCCGCCAGCGCGTTCAGCACGTTGTGTTCACCGGGCAGGTTGACGGTGATATCGAGCGGAGCCGGAATGCGCGCGACTTGCGCTCCCATATTCGCTGCTTTATCGAACCCACCGCGCAGCACGCGAAACTGCATCTGCCCGCCGCAATGGCGCACATCGACGGCGCGGATTTGCGCCGCTTCCGACAGGCCATAAGTCGTCAGCGGCTTGGTGATCGATGGCATGATTTCACGCACATTTGCGTCATCGACGCAGACGATTGCCATGCCGTAGAACGGCAGGTGACGGACGAATTCGACGAATGCATTTTTCAGCCTGGAGAAATCGTGTCCGTATGTCTGCATGTGATCGGCGTCGATGTTGGTAATCACCGCCAGCACCGGCTGCAGGTAGAGAAATGACGCGTCGGATTCGTCGGCCTCGACAACGATGAATTCGCCGGCGCCGAGCTTGGCGTGCGAACCTGCGCTCTCCAGCCGGCCGCCGATCACAAAAGTCGGGTCGAGCCCGGCCTCGGCCAGCACACTCGCGATCAGGCTTGTCGTTGTTGTTTTGCCGTGCGTGCCGGCAACCGCGATGCCTTGGCGAAAACGCAGCAGTTCGGCCAGCATCAGCGCCCGTGGCACGACCGGAATCAGCCGTTCGCGGGCGGCGGCGACTTCCGGGTTGTTGCCGGGGACCGCGCTCGACACGACGACGACATCGGCGTGTTCGGCGTGTTTGGCGTCGTGCCCGTAAAAAATTCTCGCGCCTAGCCTGGCCAGACGGCGCGTCGCCGCATTCTCGTGCAGGTCGGAGCCGCTGACGTCGAAGCCGAGATTCAGCAGAACCTCGGCGATGCCGCTCATGCCCGAGCCGCCGATGCCGACGAAGTGAACGCGCCTGACTTTATGCTTCATGTCTTGTGTTTCATCCTGACAAGATCGCGCCCTACTGCCTTTTGGCCGGGGTGCGCGGCATCAGCGCGTTGCTCGAAACAGGGCGCGGCGGAACGATGCGAAACACGCCGCGCAGGCTGCTCGGTTTGATCTGTTTGAATACGTTCGCTTTGGTCAGCGTAGTGGGTCGGCTTATCATCGTGCTACCTCCATGCAAACTTCTGCGACGAGACGTGTCGCATCGGGTTTGGCCAACTGGCGCGCGCGGCGCGCCATGTCGAGCAACTTTTCGCGCGTGAAGTTTTCATCGCTCAGACCGATCAGCAGATCGGCGAGCCGGCGCGGATTGAATTCGGCTTGCGGTATCAGAATCGCGGCGCCGTGGTCGGCGAGAAAGCGCGCGTTGTGCGTCTGATGATCGTCGACGGCGAACGGAAACGGTACGAGGATGCTCGCGACGCCGGCCGCCGCAAGTTCGGAGACCGTGAGCGCGCCGGCGCGGCAGATAACGAGATCGGCATTGCCGTAAGCCGCCGCCATATCCTCGATGAACGCGAGCAACTCGGCCTCCTGGGTGACGTTCGCATCGGCGTAGTGCTGGCGCAGGGTTTGCAAATGTTTGGCGCCGGCCTGATGCGTGACGAGCGGTCGCGCGCTCGCCGCGAGCAGTTGCAGTGCGCGCGGCACGGTTTCGTTCAGCGCCTGCGCGCCGAGGCTGCCGCCGACGACCAGGATGCGAAGACGCCCGGTGCGAGACATAAAACGCTGCTCGGGCGCCG
>JBGTFJ010000138.1:0-3028 GCA_041747355.1 Burkholderiales bacterium | reverse complement strand
TTACTGCATTCGGCCAAGGTCGCACAGATGACGCGCGAAGCCGGCAGCTTCGGCGTCGAAGCCGGTCCGCCGCGGATCGACCTCGCGCGCGTCATGCAGCGCGTTCACTCGGTGATCAAGGCGATCGAGCCGCACGACAGCCCCGAGCGTTTTCGCGGCCTCGGCATCGACGTCGTTTTCGGCCACGGACAGTTCGTCAGCCGCGCGGTTTTCAAAGTCGACGGGCGCACGATCACGGCGAAAAAGTTCGTGATCGCGACCGGATCGCAACCGACGGTTCCGAAAATCCCCGGCCTCGACGGCGTGCCGTACCTGACCAATGAAACCGTGTTCGGCCTGCGCGAAGCCGTGCGCTCGCTGATTATCCTCGGCGGTGGTCCGATCGGCATCGAAATGGCGCAAGCATTCAGGCGGCTCGGCAGCGAGGTCCATGTCGTCGAGCGCGAGCCGCGCATTCTGGAGAACGACGACGCCGAAGCAGCCGGGATTGTGCACAACCGCCTTGCCGCCGAGGACGTGCAGTTTCACCTCGGTGCGAGCCTCGAGAGCATCGATGGGTCGGCAGATGCGATCAATGCGCGGTTGCAGCTCGGCAGTGGCGCGAACAAGGTCGTTGCTGGCAGCCATCTGCTGATCGCGGTCGGACGTAAAGCGAATGTCGAAGGACTGGGTTGTGAGGCGGCCGGTGTCGAAATCGCCGAAGGCGGCGTGAAAACCGACGCGCGCCTGCGCACTACGAACCGGAACATTTATGCGTGCGGCGACGTCAGCAGCCACCTTCGCTTCACCCACATGGCCGAGTACCAGGCAGGCATCGTCCTGCGCAATGCGCTGTTTCACTGGCCGGCCAAAAACCAGGCCGCAGCGGTTCCCTGGTGTACGTTCACCGATCCCGAGCTCGCCCATGTCGGCATGACTGAGCAGCAGGCCAAAGAGCGCGGCATTACACATCGTATTTACCGCAGCGGGTTCAGCGACAACGATCGGGCGCAGGCCGAAGGCGACACCGAGGGTTACGCCAAAATCGTGACTGACGACAACGGCCGCGTGCTGGGTGCGACGCTGGTCGGCGCGCACGCCGGGGAACTGATTCACGAATATGTCGTGCTGGCGGCAAAAGGGAGGAAAGTGAGCGATATCGCAGATGTCATCCATATCTACCCGACCCTCGCGCAAATCAATGTTCGCGCCGCGCAGGAGCGACGCAAGGCGCAACTGACGCCGGGCAAGAAAAAGTGGATAAAGCGCCTGTTCGGATTGCGCGGCAAATGAGCACCCCGGCATCCCGGCAGCGTGGCCGAACACGCGTTCTGCAAATCGCGGCGATCGCGCTTTTTGCCGGCGGACTGATTGCGTTTTTCGCGCTCGGCGGGCGCGATTATCTCAGCCTCGAAAATCTGCAAGCGCAGCGCGAAACCCTGCGCGCGTATGTCGATCAGAACTACGCGCTCGCGCTAGGCGGCGGCATCCTGATCTACATCCTTGCGACCTCGTTCAGCATACCCGGCGCGATTTTTTTGACCCTGGCGATGGGCTTTCTGTTCGGGCGCTGGATCGGCGGTCTCGCGGTAATCGTCGCGGCGACGATAGGCGCAACGCTGGTGTTTATTGCCGTGCGCTATCTGTTCGCAGATACCGTCAAGCGCATGATCGGCAAACGCGGCGAAAAACTTTCCGCCGGTTTTCGGGATGACGCTTTCAGCTATCTGCTGTTTCTGCGCGTCGTGCCGCTGTTCCCGTTCTGGTTGGTAAACGTCGTACCGGGGCTGGCGCAAGTACCGGCGCGGACATTCATTTTGGCGACGCTGATCGGCATCACACCGGGCAGCTTCATCTTCGCCAACCTCGGCCAATCGCTGGCCGAAATCGAATCGGCGGGAGAGCTCTTGTCCATGCAGAATCTGATCGCGTTCGGATTGCTCGGCGCATTCGCGCTGACGCCGGTACTGATCAAAAAAATCCGCAAGGGGCGCGGCCAGAAATCGAAGGCGCCGGGGTAGCCAGGTGATGACGACAAGCAGCAGATACCACCTCGACCGCTTGCCGCTTTTCGTGTCAGTGCTGGCGCTGATCGCCTTCGCAAGCTTTGCTCCGGCGTCGCCGGCGCAAAGCAAGAACGACGTGTTCGACGCCGTGCTGCGCGATCACGTCAAGGATGGTTACGTCGACTATCCGGCCATCGCCGGCGATCAGCGCTTTGCCACCTATCTCGAACAATTGCGCAAGACCGACGCGCAATCGCTGCCGCGCGCGCAGAAACTCGCGTTCTGGATCAACGCCTATAACGCGCTCGCCATCAAGGGCATCCTCGAAGGCTCATCGCCGCGCTCTTTTTTCGGCAAGGCAAAATTTTTCTACACCGACAAGTACGAAGTTGGCGGCGCCAAGACAAATCTGTACGACCTCGAGCACGACATCCTGCTGCCGCTAGACGATGCGCGCATCCACGTCGCCATCGTCTGCGCCTCGCGCTCGTGTCCGAAATTGCGTTCGGAAGCGTATTCCGCCGGCCGTCTCGATGAGCAGCTCGACGCCAGCGCCCGCGACTTTATCAACGACACAACGCGCAACCGCTACGACCGCGAGCAAAAGACCGCATATCTGTCATCGATCTTCGATTGGTTTGAAGGCGACTTTCGGCGCGCCGCCGGCAGCGTGCAGAAATTCGCGGCGCGCTACGTGGACGATGAACGCGTGGCGCGGGAACTGTCCGGCGAAAGTTATCGCGTCGAGCACCTCGATTACGACTGGAACCTGAATGGCGATCCGCCGCAAGAGCGCTGATATGAGCCGAGCGCCAGCACCCGGCTTTTCGCGGCGACTATTTGAACCCCCCTTTGGAAAAGGGGGGCAGGGGGGATTACGGGCACGCGCCCTTGCGGACACCTCAAATCCCCCTCAATCCCCCTTTTACAAAGGGGGAGGAAGATCCCTGCGCGCGAGCGACGCCAAGGTTGGCGCTTTCTGACCGGCGATGTTCGTCTCTACTCACCCCGATGCAAATATCTCCCGCGTGTTCGCAGCGATC